>JBILCT010000007.1:0-16233 GCA_044353025.1 Ferruginibacter sp.
TTTTATTGGCCAGTCATTTATTGGACGAAGTAGAGCGTGTTTGTGATCATGTTGCTATTCTTAAATACGGAAGCTTATTGGCATCTGGTCCTGTAAGCAGCATATTACCCAAAGGAGCTTTGATAGAATTGTCGAGTGACCAACATGAAATGCTTGCCAATGCAATCTCAGGATACAATGGATTAATCAAACTGGAAAATCAAAACGATCATTTTCTCATGCACATGGATTCTGATCAAGTGAATTTATCTGACATCAATCGTTTTTGTTTTGAAAAAGGAATTGTCTTGAGTCAATTGAATCTTCGTAAAAAAAGTCTGGAAAAAACCTTTTTAGAACTTACCCATTAATTAAATCTTATGCAACAATTATTGAAGGTAGAATGGCTGAAGATCAAGCGATACAAAGCTTTCATACTGCTTACTTTATTTTATGCGTTGGGTGTTTTTGTCCTGAATTACATCGTCTATTCTGTATTTGACAATATCATCAAAACATCCAAAGCCGGTGCCCTGATTGATCAGTTCAATCCTTATTCTTTTGATCATGTATGGCAAACGGTATCTTACGCATCCGGTTATTTATTGTTAATGCCTGCTTTGTTGATGTTGTTGTTGGTGACCAATGAATATACCTTTCGCACCAATCGTCAGAACATTATAGACGGATGGAGCAGGATACAATTTATTCAAGTGAAATGGATGATGGCATTCCTCCTTACCGTGATATCCACGATATTAGTGTTGCTTGCTGGATTTATTTTTGGGGGATTGTCCGGTTCTGAATTTTCATGGAACGGATTCTCCCACATTGGCTTCTTTTTTTTGAAAACATTTTCTTACCTGATGCTTGCTGTGTTAATGGGCGTTTGGCTGAAACGAACCGGTATTGCCATCGGTGTTTTCTTTTTGTATTTGGGTGGTGAAAACGTGATTGCGCAGATTCTGGATGTGTTGAGTTTGAAGATCAAATCCAACTGGAACAAGGATCTCGGTGCTATGGGAGACTACCTACCCATGAATGCTTCCGATGGCCTATTAACCTTTCCGGAAAATCCTTTGAAAACAATGGCAGATGTTGGTTTGCCTACTGAGTATACTTACCTTTCACTCGGATTTGCAATCGGTTACCTTGGGTTGTTTTTTTTATTGTCAGCCCGATCTATTATGCGGAAGGATTTATAAGTGAAGGAATCGCTTCCTCCAAAGTTGGATAGAGATACTGATATCCGGTATTGCTGATTTTTGTAGCACTCACAGTGGTGCTTTTCAACACTTCGATACTGCTTTCTCCCAGTATTATTTTTAACAGGAAAGCAGGAACATGCATGGGAATAAATCTGTGATCAAATTTGTATCGAGCCAATGCAAACATGAGCGTTCGGTTACTCACCGGGTTGGGGGATACCGCATTAAAAATCCCTTTCAATTCAGTTCGAGATAACATGAATAAAATTATATTACAAAGATCATCTACATGAATCCAGGATATTTTTTGATTTCCGTTTCCTAATATGCTCGCCACCCTGAATTTTAATGGAGTTAAAAACTCTTTCAAAGCACCGCCGAATGTGCTCAACACAATACCGATGCGCAGTTTAACCACACGAATGCCCATTGATTCCACTTCCTTGGTGCTTGATTCCCAAGCCAAACATGTTTCACCCAGATAATCAGGATAATGCGGATCGGTTTCAATAAATGGTTTGCCATCTTGTTTATCCGGTCCATACCATCCAATCGCTGACGCGTTGATCCAGGTGTTTACTTGATGCGGATATTTTTTTAATCCTTCCGTTAACCATTCAGCCGCGCGTACCCTGCTTTTTAATATCTCTGTTTTGTAAGCTTCTGTCCATCGTTTATCCATCACACCCGATCCGGCCAAATTGATGATTGTATCTACCCCTGATAATAAACCAGCATCCGTGTAAGGCGTGTCAGGATTCCAGTGTCTGTAAAGAATATTTTTTTGATCTGCAGGTAACGTAGATTTTCTGGTAAGCAAAATCACCGTATGTCCAGCATTTGTCAAGTGTTTGACCAATGATTTACCAACCGTACCCGTTCCACCGGTTATCAGTATCTTTCTATTGATTTGTTTTAAATGATTGATATTCCCTGCTTGATGGATTTGCATAATTTAAAATAAACAAAAATAAAGTCCGATGGTTTACTCATTTGAATAATTTTGAATCATGATAAATTCTAATCGACATCATTTCTTGCGAATTATTGTTGGAATGATGCTTTTTACAACAGTTTCAAAATCCCAGTCTATCCAATTCGCGTCCATTCAAGCTCAGGATAAAAGTAACATAGAATTCGAGATCATTGGTAAGCAAGCAGGGTCCTATCTCATTTATAAAAACATTTCTAAAAAGCATTGCTTGAGTTCTTACGATAGTAAAATGCAACACATAGAATCTGTCCCATTGAATTTTCTCCCTGAAAAATTATTCAATATTGATTTTGTAAAAACAGCTAACAATATCATCGCAGTTTTTCAGGAGCAAAAGAACAATCAGGTTTATTGTGGTGCTGTTCGAATGGATGCCAAGGGAGTTCAGTTAGGAGCGGTGGTTTATTTGGATACGGCTCAGATAGGGTATTTCGCCAACAATCGAATTTATTCACTCGCGGTGAGTGAAGACAAAACCAAATGTCTCATTTATCGGAAGCAGATTCGTAATGACGAAGTAGAAATGAACGCTAAAATATTTGATACCGCACTTTCGGTATTGGATGCTTTTGAATACGAGGATTTGTATGCAAATCGTAAAGATGAAATAACAGCACTATCCATCAGCAATGAGGGAACGGTACTATTCTGTCACGAATACAGAAAATATGCCGGTGATCATTTTAATCGAACTACTTTGCTTTGGCATCGCTTGGGTGAAAATGGCGTCAACACATCAGATCTTCCGCTTCAGGCATTTTTCACGATGGGGGCTTATATCAAAATAGACAATTACAACAAGCGTGCGATGATCACTACATTTTATTTGGGTGAAAAAGATGATCAGCCACGCGGTCTATTCTGTCTTCGCTTTGACTTAAATCTTTGTCAGTTAGGTCAATCAAGATTTAATGAGCTGACCGGTGATTTGGCAGCACAGTTAAAATCAGACAACAATCGAAGGAGCACCTGGAAGTCTTTATTACCCAATCAGCTTTTGTTCCGAAAAGATGGAAGTTTTCTGATGTTGTCTGAATCCTTCTTTACGCAAACATGGAACGGCAATAATGGGTGGAATCAGAATGGCTTTTTGTCGAATCCAATGATGAATCCATACAATGACTTTGGATTTTATAATCCGTATTACAGTAATTACCGTCCATGGGGTTTTAATAATAACCCACAAACCAGATTTTACTACAATGATATCATTTCGCTTTCTGTAGATAGTTTATTGCAATTGGAATGGACAACTTCGCTGAATAAGTCGCAAATGGATGTTGACAATGATCATTTTCTTTCTTTTGGTTTTTTAAACGCCGGAGCTGCTTTGCATTTTTTTTATCTGAATCCGGAAAAACAAAAATCGGCCTTGTTGCATCAGGGACTTACTCCAGATGGGATTTTTCAAAATCAGCCTACTTTTTTCGGGGCGGAGGAGCGTTATTCATTTATGCCAAGACTATCCAAGCAAGTGGGGGCACGTCAACTGCTGATCCCTTTTCAATATCAAGGTAAAATCGGTTTTGCTCGAATAGATTTATAATTAAGCACACCAACGCTATAGTATTATTACCTTTAATCCATAAAGTAAAAAATACGTGACAGGACCTTTTAAAGGGAATAATCCCAGCAATCATTTTTTATTGGTTATTTATGGGTTGCTTTTGTATTGGCCAATGTTTTATCAACCATTAGCACTGCAAAATCTCAGCAATGATTCATACTTGTTTGATCAAATCATGCAAGTGATACAATTCTTATTTGGAAAAATGTATTGGGTATTTGCACTCATCGTTTTTTTATTGTTTTACATGCAGGCGCTACTGCTGAATTATATTGCTACCAATCAGCGCTTGTTTCAACGGCCAAACTTTTTGGTCTCAATGATTTACTTGTTATTCTCTTCTTTTTTCCTAATCGGACAGCCCTTTGGTTCAACGCATATCATTTTGATGATGCTTGTTTTTTTACTTTACCAGGTCTCGTTATTTCAAACAACAAATACACCCGGGAAAACGATGTTTAATACAGGATTGATGCTGGGAGTTTTGTTGTTAATCGACCAAAGCTCATTTGTTTTAATTTTCTTACCAATGATAGGGCTGGCGATCATGCGACCATTTCGATTACAAGAGTGGTTTATAATTTTTCTGGGATTATTGACACCGCTTTACTTACAAGCTTCCTATTTATTTATTAGATATGGACAATTGGAGAGCTTCCACCCAAAGTTGAGATTTGAAATTCCGAATTGGGAATTGAATTCATTCGAAAATGTTCAAATTTCAATCATCTTGCTGGTATCGTTCATCGGATTTTATTTCGTTCAGTCGAACAGGATGAAAGGACTGATACAGTCAAGAAACACCTGGTCTGTGATTTTATCAACCGGAATTTTATCTTTTATTTTCTTTTTTTTAAATAACAACCCGATCAAATTATCGTTCGGCTTCCGCTTCCAATATTGGCCTTTTTTGGGGCATCTGCATTTTATTATGCAGAAAAAGGCTGGTTTAGGACGCTGATGCATCTTGCCTTGCTGGGTATGTCTTTGGTTCAAGGATTTTTTTTCGCATTTCCCTGATTGGAATATTAACTTTGCACTCAATAAAATAATAATGTTATGAAGTTTGGTGTTGTTATGTTTCCGGGTTCTAATTGCGATGCGGACATGATTGATGCGCTGCAAAATGATTTAGGTCAGGAGGTAATAAAACTTTGGCATAAGGATCGAGACTTGTCGATGTTTACAACCGATGATTGTATCGTGTTGCCGGGCGGTTTCAGCTATGGTGATTATTTAAGATGCGGCGCTATTGCTCGTTTTAGTCCAATGATGCAGTCGGTTATTGAATTCGCCAATAAAGGAGGCAAGGTACTGGGTGTATGCAACGGATTTCAAATTCTTTGTGAAAGCGGGTTGTTGCCGGGCGTTTTACTGAAAAATGCTGGACAGCAATTTGTTTGCAAAAATGTATACCTGCAATCAGAAGTAAATGCAAATACCCATCCTTTAAAAATTCCTATCGCACACGGTGAAGGAAGATATTATGCGTCTGATGAAGTGATTCAGCAGTTGGAGTCTAACCATCAGGTTATTTATCGCTATTGCGACACGAATGGTTCTGTGAATGCCGAAAGCAATCCAAATGGAACCATGAACAACATTGCGGGCATTTGCAATGCCAATCGAAATGTTTTTGGAATGATGCCTCATCCGGAAAGAGCTACCACTCAAGCACTTTCCAATACGGATGGACTAACTATTTTCAACCAACTATTTGGAATTGGCGCGATGAATTAACAGTTTTTACTGCAACAATAACACACTCAGTTTTTATTTTTATCGAAATTAAAATTCATGCAAAAGTTTACGCTATTACTTATTTTGATCTTCGCTGTCCAATTTTCATCCATCGCACAAATTGAAAATCCCGTTTCATGGAATTTCAGCGCAGTAAAAAAAGGTCCTAAACAATATGAAGTTCATATGACTGCAACCGTATCCGGCAACTGGCATATATATTCACAAAAACCCGGGGAAGGTCCGGAGCCTACACAATTCGTTTTTGCCAAAAATCCTTTGATTAAGCTTTCCGGAAAAGTAAATGAGCTTGGAAAGCTAGAATCCATGTACGATCCGAATTTTAAATCAACACTCAAATTCTTCAACCAAAAGGTTGATTTTGTGCAGAACATAACACTTAAAGCTGCTGCTGGTACTGTATTGAAAGGTACTGTCACCTATATGGTTTGTAACGATCGTCGTTGCTTGCCTCCCAAAGATCTTCCATTCTCTATCCAAATTGATGGTAAATGAAATTGAAACAATCATGTTATAGAAACATCTTCCTCGGGTTGATGTTTTTTCTTTTTAATGTCGTCGGTACTTGTGTTTATGCTCAGCAATCGGATACTTTGATTCAATGGAATCAAACCGTTACCAAATTCGCAGAAAATAAATTTCAAGTCAAACTAAGTGCAAAAATTCCGAATGGCACTTCAGTATATGCCCTCAATCAGGAAATGGAGTTATCCGGTCCTACTGTAAAATCATTGGATAGTTCAATTCGCATTCTTAGCAGTGCGATTGAAGGAAAATTGGCACAGAGAAATGACCCTGTATTTGAACAGGTAAAATTGGGTATTTATCAAGACAGTATCCTACTAACGGTATTGCTAGAACGACTCAATGAATCATCGAGTGCTGTAAAACTGAATGTATATACAGAGCTTGAAAACAAGCTTCAATTTGAAACCATTGAATCAACGATCCGTATTTCACTCGATGGAAAACAATCTGCTAAAGTCCGTCAGATCTTGGTTCCATCGATAGATATAAAAAATCCTAAGAGTCAGGCCGGACTCGATGCAGATGCATCCGGTACCGATTCGAAAAGTATGAACCTTTTGAATTTATTCTTCCTAGGATTTGTTGGCGGCTTGATTGCCTTGCTGACTCCCTGTGTGTTTCCCATGATTCCATTGACCGTTTCATTCTTCACCAAAAAGTCAACCAATAGAAAATCGGGCATCCAGAATGCTTTTTTGTATGGATTTTTCATCTTCTTTATTTATATCTGTTTGAGTTTACCTTTTCATTTTTTGGATCAGGTAAATCCTGAAATACTCAATAACATCTCAACCAACGCGTACCTGAATCTTTTCTTTTTTATCATTTTTATCTTCTTTGCGTTTTCATTTTTCGGGTATTATGAGATTACATTGCCTGCTTCTTTTTCAACGGGTGTAGACAGTAAAGCTACTGTTGGTAATGGTTTGGGAATATTTTTCATGGCTTTGACGCTGGCCTTGGTTTCATTTTCCTGTACCGGCCCCATTTTAGGTTCTTTACTCGCAGGGTCACTCGCCTCAGACGGCGGCGCGATGCAACTCACCGTTGGTATGGGTGGCTTTGGATTGGCTCTGGCACTGCCTTTTGCACTTTTCGCTTTATTCCCACATTGGCTTCAATCGCTACCAAAATCTGGTGGATGGTTGAATACGGTGAAAGTTACCCTCGGATTTTTAGAATTGGCTTTGGCGTTGAAGTTTTTATCCAATGCAGATTTGGTTAAGCATTGGGGAATTTTAAAAAGGGAGGTTTTTATTGGCATTTGGATTTTTATTGGTGCAGGGTTGACATTATATCTGTTTGGGATCATTCGATTCAAGCACGATTATGCGGGGCAAACAATTTCCAAAGGGAGAAAATTGTTGGGCTTGATATTTGCTGCTTTCACGCTTTATTTGATTCCTGGAGTAACCAATACTTCTTATGCAAATCTGCGGTTGATCAGTGGATTCCCACCGCCTTTGTACTATAGTATTTATAAGCAAAACTCAGATTGTGTTTTGGGTTTAAGATGCAGCCGTGATTATGAAGAGGCCTTAACAATGGCACGTCAGGAGAAGAAACCATTGTTGATTGATTTTACCGGTTATGCTTGTGTGAATTGTAGGAGAATGGAAGAAAATGTTTGGAGTGACCCTGAAATTCATCAATTGATGAAAGAAAAGTTCATCGTAGTGTCTTTGTATGTAGACGATAAAAAAAATCTGCCGGTTGAAGAACAGTTTGTATTCAAAACCAAAGATGGAAATAAGAAAGAGATCGTTACTTATGGAGATCTTTGGGCAAGTTTTGAAACAGAGAACTTTGCCAATAATGCACAGCCTTTGTATGCAATATTGAATAACAATCAGGAATTGATATCTCATCCTGTTGGTTATACACCGGATAAACAAACCTATTTGGATTGGCTTAAAATCAGTTTATTGGTTTTCGAGAAAGGCGAATAATTTTCTATCAAGATATTTTCTGACACTAACAAGACTGTTCTGACAAGGCAGTCTTGTTTTGTATTATAAATTGTCTGATGTATGGTGTTTAATATTTCTTGATTGGTGCTTAACTCATTGATTGGAATGGCACTTCATTGACCATCCAATACCCGTGGTTCGAACCAGGTTCGAACCACAAAAAAAACAACCTGCAAACCACAAAAACAACCCAATATCAGCGCTGCTTTAAAAAGTTAAAAACAAATTAATTGCAGTGATTTTTAATGGAAAAATATGACTGGAAAATTAACGTTAAAAAACAACTTATAACCTTAAAAAAACAACCTGCCTTGTTGTGAGTTTATCCTGCGATCAAAACTGAATGTTCAAAAAATACGCAGACCCAAAAAAAGCTGTCTCAAATCAATGAGACAGCCTTAAGGATTGTAAATGTTCAATTACATCTCTGAAAAATACTGATGGAAGTAAGGAATGGTTTCAATTCCTTTATAATAATTAGCCACATCGAATTTTTCGTTTGGACTGTGTAAATTATCACTGTCTAAACCAAATCCCATGAATACGATTTTGATGCCTAATTCTTTTTCAAATAAAGCACAAATGGGAATGCTACCTCCACCGCGAACCGGAATGGGAGTTTTACCGAATGTAGTTTCCATGGCCTTGGCTGCAGCCTGATAAGCCTTGCTGTCTATGGGAGTCATATAAGGCTCACCTCCATGGTGTAGTTCTGCTTTTACGGATACGCCATCAGGAGCAATAGATTGTAAATGATTAATCAGTAACTGTGTAATCTTATCTGAAAGCTGATTAGGCACTAATCTGGCAGAAATTTTTGCAAATGCTTTGGATGGTAAAACTGTTTTTGCGCCTTCTCCGATATAACCTCCCCAGATTCCATTGAGCTCAAGGGTTGGTCGAATACCGGTACGTTCATTGGTTGTAAATCCTTTTTCTCCCCAAAGTGCATTGACACCTAAATCATCTGCATATGCCTTTGCATCAAATGGAGCCATAGACATGAGTTTGCGTTCTTCCTCTGTAGATTCCACCACGTCATCATAAAATCCGGGAATGGTGATGTGATTGTTTTCATCATGCAGGGAAGCAATCATTTTAGCCAGCATTGTAATCGGATTAGCAACTGCTCCACCATAGACTCCACTGTGCAAATCACGATTAGGTCCGGTTACTTCTACTTCGATATAGCTGAGACCACGCACACCAATATCAATGCTCGGCGTATCCAGACTAATCATGGCACTGTCACTGATGAGTACACAATCCGCATTTAGTAACTCCTTATGCTCAGCTACAAATTTTCCAAGATTGGGTGATCCGATCTCTTCTTCCCCTTCAATACAGAACTTCACATTGCAATGCAAAGTATTTGTACGAACCAGTGTTTCAAAAGCTTTCACATGCATGTACATCTGCCCTTTGTCATCACAGCTTCCACGAGCATAAATTTTTCCATCTACAATGGTAGGATCAAAAGGTCCGTGTTTCCATAGTTCCAAAGGTTCCGCGGGTTGAACATCATAATGACCGTAAACCAAAATCGTTGGTTTGGATGGGTCGATTTTTTTTTCGCCATAAACGATCGGATGACCGGCAGTAGGATAAATTTCTACTGTATCAGCCCCTGCTTCGAGTAGGCGTTGACGTAAGGTTTCTGCACAATGAACCATATCGGCCTTGTGTTCAGATTTCGCACTCACACTTGGAATGCGCAACAGTTCGAACAGTTCCTGCAAAAAGCGGTCTTTATGTTCTTCCTGGTAGGTTTTCCAGACTTGCATATCAGAGATTTATAGGTGAATAGAAACTCAAAGTTATCTTTTTTAAACCGCATTGGATGTGGATAAATTATGGAAGATTGTAGATAAATGAAATCTGTGATTTGATGACATCGAAAAGATTGCGAACTACTTTCGCGGCACGATTGCTTGCCCAATTCATCAGCCTTCGCCATGAGTATCCTTTGGTTATCTTGTGACGGAGGCTGAGCCTATTTAAGGCGATTGATTTTCTGGTTCAACCTGTTTTCTATGTAATCCCAATGGGCGATTTTCCACCAGTTTGTTACATATTCCGCTCTTCGATTCTGATACTTCAAATAATATGCGTGCTCCCAAACATCAATGCCAAATAAAGGAAAGCCTTTTTGCTCGTCAGATAAAGTTCCCATCAATGGGTTTTCCTGGTTTTTTGTTTGAACAATCTTCAGCTTGTCTTTTCCTTCCAATACCAACCAAGTCCAACCACTGCCAAAGACAGCGAGTGCAGACTGATTCAATTTCTGACGAAATACCGCTTCACTCCCAAAAGATTGATTAATCAGATTCAATAAATTCCCTTTGGGCGAATTATTTTCACTGGCTGGACGCATACAAGCCCAAAACAGCTCGTGATTGTAATGTCCACCTGCGTTGTTTTTCATTTTGTCTGAATATTTACCTATTTCAGTCAATAAGTTTTCCAAAGAGATATCTGCATTTACTTTCTCATTAGCCATAGCCTCTTTCAAGTTTTTGCAGTAGGATGCTGCATGTTTGGAATAATGCAATTCCATGGTTTGTACATCAATGACCGGTTCCAAAGCATTGTAATGATAAGGCAAAGGTTGTTGATCAAAACCGAATCCACCTACATTGTCACTTTTATTGATATCATGAAAAGTAGCAACCGCCGCATGAGCCAATTTTGTTCCGATTCCTATAGCGATGCCTTGTAAAAGAAGATGTTTGATAAAGGTTCTTCGTTTACTCATGGACGTATTATTTTGTTTTATTTGAAAAACGGTGAAAAATTCGGTTGAACCAATGACGATAAAATTCCTTGTTGAACAATGGAGCATCATTCCGAGCCTTGAATGTCAGGAAAAGTCCAACCGGTATCAGAATCATCACAGCCAGCCACATCCCGATGGAAGGAGCGGTGATTCCTTCTTTTGAAAATTTTTCGCCAAACATATTGATCACGTGAAAAATCAAAAAGAAAACAATGGCAAATACCAAAGGCAAGCCCAATCCACCCTTGCGAATAATCGCACCCAGCGGAGCTCCGATGAAGAACAATACCAAACAAGCCAATGACCAGGCGAATTTCTTATGCCATTCCATTTGATGCAAACGAACTTCTTTATCCTGAAATTCTACCTGCATTTGAAGTTGTTCCATGATGTTTTTCAGTTCCGAAATTTTATTCATACTCATCTGCCGAACCCTGAAGTTCATGGCTTCAGGAATCCATTGCCGCTCAATTTTTTTCTGTGAATGCGCTAGTAAGGAGTCTGGTAATTGCCAATAAGTTAACACCCGATTCCAGTCTCGCTCTTGCATTTTTATGTTGGTCAGATTTGCTTTTTGTAACGAGTCAATATTTTCTTCCAGCTGGCTTACACTCAACATCCTGAAGTTTCGCCTGAATAAACTGTCATCTGTTTTTTTCATTTGAAGTACGCTCAGATCGAACAATTTTTTAAAATGCTTGAACCCGATGCGTGTGTATTCTGTATTGCTATCCACCACATTACCTTGCTCCTGATACCTGTAACCATTTTCCAAATCGAATTCTAAATAACGATTATCTGCAGAGATCTGCATGCTGCCTTTTTCAGCGATGATGCAATTATCCTGTACTTGTCCGCCTTGTTCAAAAATGACTACTTGATGTATCGTCTTCCCATCCGGATCTTTTTTTCCGATTTTAATGGCATAAGTTGGGATATGCGTGAAAAAAACACCTTCCTTTAAATCAAAGGCTGGTTTTTTAATATAGATATCACTGTAAAGCGTCAGGAATTTCAGATTGGCATATGGTATTACATAGTTTGCGAAAATGAAAGTGATTCCACATAATAGCAATGTTACCCATAGGAGCGGTCGCATGAAACGGATGAGTGAAATTCCGGCAGACTTGATAGCCACCAATTCAAAATGCTCCCCCATATTTCCAAAAGTCATGATAGAGGAGATGAGAATGGCAATGGGCATTGCAAAAATCAACAGGGATGCGCTTGCGTACCAGAGAAAAGAGCAAATGGTAAAAAAATCAAGGCCTTTACCCACTAAATCGTCAATGTATTTCCAAAGACTTTGCATCATCAACACAAAAAATGCGATGAAGAATGTCATGATGAATGGACCTAAAAAAGAACGTAATATTAAACGATCGAGTTTTTTGATCATGTGAATTGGGCGAAAAGCTATCCTCCAATCGGGGAGAATTACCTGGCAAAGTTAGGCCACAGGATCTTATAATAGGTGAGCGGTATTAAAAACAGACTGATCAACTTCCCAAACGATAAAAAAGGTCTTTGATCTGATAGTCCCAAAGCTGACTTTGATCTTTAATCTCTTTTTTATCTGCAAAATCTTTTATCACTAGAATCGTTTGGTTGGTTACCTCTGAACGATCGATGGCAAATTCAAAGTATTCATCTTTTGCCATATGATTCCAGCGAAAACGAATATACTTATCCTGCTCTTTATCGAGTAACACGGCTTTTTCTTCATTTCCATTCCATGAAAAGCTATAAACGCCGTCTCGTTCATCCACTTTTTCTGCAAACCATTCCTGCATGGCTGCCGGACTACTGAGAAACTCAAATAATATTCCCGGAGAGCACCGAACCGGATACTCCAAGGTGTAAAGGACTTTTTTACTCATTGATTGTTTTCTTCTTTGGTTGCAATAACAGAAAATTAATTGAACCTGCAAAGGAAAACTCCATTTTTTTATCCCCCTGTAAATCAGTGTTTAAAATGATTTAATCCAATTATCATTAAAAAATGGGGTGTTTGATATACCAAAACAGGGTGTTATCACGTTTTAACAGAACGAATTCATTTTAAACCCCCTTAATCTAGCCTAATGCGCCAACTTAAAATCTCCAAATCCATCACGAACCGCGAGAGCGAAAGTCTGGAAAAATATCTGCAGGAAATCGGTAGGGTTGAATTGATCAGCGCTGACGAGGAAGTGCAACTAGCCAAAAGAATCAAGCAAGGTGACCCCAAAGCATTGGATCGTTTGACAAAAGCGAATCTCCGTTTTGTGGTTTCTGTAGCTAAACAATACCAAAATCAAGGGTTATCATTGTCAGATTTAATCAATGAAGGGAATCTTGGCCTGATAAAGGCGGCCCATCGATTCGATGAAACCCGTGGTTTCAAATTTATTTCCTACGCGGTGTGGTGGATCAGACAATCAATTTTACAGTCGCTGGCAGAACAATCGCGTATTGTCAGACTCCCTTTGAATAAAGTGGGTATGTCAGGCCGAATCAGTAAAGTATATACGCAACTTGAACAGGAATTTGAGCGTGAGCCTTCACCGGAAGAAATTGCTGAACTGTTGGAAGTGAGTACCGAGGAAGTGGCGGCAACCATGGGAGTAGGCGGCCGACATGTGAGTATGGATCAGCCGTTTGGTAACGGGGAAGACGGTAGTATGATCGATGTGATGGAGAATAAAAATGCCGAAAAAGTAGACGCCCAATTGATTGAACAAGATTCTCTCAATACTGAAATTGAACGAACACTGAACATACTTACTTCCCGTCAAAAAGAAGTTTTGGTATATTTCTTCGGACTGGGCATTGATCATCCGCTCAGCTTGGAAGATATTGGGCAACGCTATAACCTAACTCGGGAAAGAGTAAGGCAAATCAAGGATAAAGCCCTCGATCGGCTCCGAGAAACCACACATAGTCGATTGCTTCGAGGTTATCTCGGATAAAATAAAAAGCTACAAAGCCCCGGTCTTATTCCGGGGCTTTTTTTTTGTGATCATATGCTTCATTTTTTATTTTGCAAATCCTCTTTTTAACCGAAATTTGCCGGAACTTAAATCTAGTGCATCATGTCTGTTGAAATCAAAGTACCTGCGGTTGGAGAAAGCATCAGTGAGGTAACCCTCGTGAAGTGGATCAAGCCGGATGGTGCCTGGGCAGATCGTGATGAGGTAATCGCTGAATTGGAAAGCGAAAAAGCGACTTTTGAAATCAATGCCGAACAAGCCGGTGCGATTAAACATGTCGCTAAAGAAGGAGATACTTTATCTATCGGAGATATGGTAGCTACTATTGATACCACCGCTGAACGTCCGGCGGAAGCTCCAAAAGCGGAAGTGAAGTCTGATTCAAAGCCTGCACAAACAGCATCTGCTCCTGCTTCTCCAATGCCTGCTTCTGACATCAAAGCAACGCCGGTGGCTGCAGCAATTATGGCCGACAAAAAAGTGGATGCTCAACAAGTAAAGCCATCAGGTTCTCACGGAAGAATTTTCAAACAAGATGTGTTGGATGCGCTGAATAATCCAGGACGTAAACTCGGTGCAGAAATGTTCACCAGAAATGAACGTCCAGAAAAAATGAGCAATCTGCGTAAAACAGTGAGTCGTCGTTTGGTGGAAGCCAAAAATACCACCGCCATGCTTACTACTTTTAATGAGGTGGATATGGGGCCGATCATGGAGTTGCGCAAGAAATTCAAAGATCAATTTAAAAATCAGCATAGCGTTAACCTGGGTTTCATGAGCTTTTTTACCAAAGCTTGTTGTTATGCATTGCAGAAATTCCCTGCAGTGAACGCATACATCGATGGAGAAAATATCATTTACCATGATTACTGTGATGTATCCATTGCAGTGAGTGCTCCCAAAGGATTGGTAGTTCCGGTAATCCGCAATGCGGAAAGCTTGAGTATGGCTGAAATTGAAAAAGCGGTAGTTGATCTGGCCACCAAAGCAAAAAATAATAAACTCACTTTGGAAGAAATGAGCGGCGGAACTTTCACCATCACCAATGGCGGAATCTTCGGTTCTATGATGAGCACCCCGATCATCAATATCCCACAAAGTGCAATACTGGGCATGCATAATATCGTTGAACGACCGATGGCAGTGAATGGTCAGGTTGTGATTAAGCCCATGATGTACTTAGCACTGAGTTATGATCATCGAATTATTGATGGCAGAGAGTCAGTTGGATTCCTTGTTGCCGTCAAACAATATTTGGAAAATCCTTCCTGGTTGTTATTCGGACAAGACCCTGCTGAATCATTATTGGAATTATAAATTAACTGCATCCCATTTACTCGGGAGCATTCATGAACAGATTCCATTTATATCTTAAACAGAGTGTAGGTCTGATCAATAAATATCCTTCAGGTACTCCTTTATCGCTTTATCTCAAAGCTTACTTCAAGGAAAATCCAACACTCGGTTCTAGAGATCGTAAAACGATTTCAGCACTTTGTTATGCCTATTTCAGATGCAAACATTGTTTTTCATCCAATACTGCTACAGAACCACAGCTGCTTGTTTCTTTGTTTTTGGTAGAACAAAAATCACAACCCATTCTGGAAGTATTAAAGCCGGAATGGAACCAGCACATCACACTGAGTTTTGAAGAAAAATGGAATTGGATGGAGGCATCAACACCTCCATTGCCTGGTTTCTCATCTTCTATTTCCGCTGAAATAAATATCAACGATTATATACAATCGCTATTTGTGCAGCCAAAAGTTTTCATACGTATTCGTCCAACCAGGAAGAAGCGAATATTGGACCAGCTTAAGGAACAGGATATTGCATATCAAATGTGTAACGAATTTGCCTTGGCGTTTGAACCAGGTGTAGCATTGGATAAATGGAGTGGAATCAACCGTGATTTTGTGATTCAGGATCTTAGTTCACAAAAAGTGTTCAATGATTTACTTGCATTGCCTGACCGTGCTTCTGTGTGGGATTGCTGCGCAGCTAGCGGCGGAAAATCACTGCTGCTGCATGATCAATTCAAACAAAGCTTACAACTAACGGTAAGTGATATACGAAAAAATATGTTGCAGAATTTACGTCTACGCTTATCGACAGCCGGAGTGCCTGTATATCATCTTTTTGCTGCCGATCTGACTATGACTTCCGGACTTTCCAACGATACAACATTTGATGTGATTATTTGTGATGTTCCCTGTTCAGGAAGCGGCACATGGGCAAGAACTCCTGAACAGATGTATGGATTTGATCAAGCCAAACTTCGCATACATACTGTTCGACAAAGAGCTATTTTGGATCAGGTGATTCCTCATTTGAAACCAGAAGGGCAACTTATTTATATTACCTGCTCTGTTTTTACGGAAGAAAATGAATCGCAAATTCAATATTTAGAACAGAAACATGATTTAGAATGTGTTGGGATTCGCTATCATACTGGTTTTGATCAAAGTGCTGACACAT
>JBILCT010000124.1:0-4860 GCA_044353025.1 Ferruginibacter sp.
AACATTTTGAACAGGTTCCAAAAAGTCTAATCCTTCCAATGTAGGGATTTCTAAAATGGTAGACCGTTTCGATAATTCCGTTACTTCTATGAAAACATAAACTTGATGTTGATTTTTAATGCATTGAATCAGTTCCAATGCGGCGTCTAAGAAATTAGCTGATGTATGGAAGGCAACACGCATAATGAAAGATTAATAGTTTGGCAAAAAAAATCGTTTGAGTTTCGGTAAAAAAGGGAATGCCATTAATATAATTATCATCCAAAATAATACAAAAGTCCATGAGGATTTCAATGTTTGATCCAGAAGAATATACGAGATAACTGCTAAGGAGGCAATTACATAAAAACCTATGACATGTGTTATTTTAGTAACTCCATTCCTTATCAGAATGATATCCTGAATCAAATGAAAAATTAGAAACGAACAAAATATGGCCACATTAATCACACTGAGATCATGATACAAACTTAGTCCAACAACGCAAATGATCAGATTGATCACTACAGAGAGGATGTTGCATAACATGTCTAATTTTTCTAGTTTGAGTGTCAGTAATACATTCGCTTGTAGAATGACGGTTGGAAAAATCAATAGCACAGCAAACATTTGTTTGCAATAAAAGGCCGCATGTTCGTATTTGTTCCCAAACAGCCAGGGTAATAGAAAATCTGCATAAGCATAAACAAAAGTGAATGCCGCAAAGCCATAGATGAATAATGGCCAATATGCTTTTTGATAAGAGACTTTCAATTCAGTTTTGCTTACTTTGAATGCCCTGATTAAAATCGGGTATAAAGTTTGTGTAACAATGATGGGTATTAAATAGGCCAAAGAAAAAAGCTTGAATGATATTTCGTAGTGTGCCACATCATCCAGAGATAGTTTCTTGGATACAATAATGTTACCGATACGCCAATTCAATACCGACATACTACTGATGACTATAAATGCCCAATTTGAAAATATCAGATCCCTGAATTTACCCCAGTTCAATTGAACGGTCAATATTTCCAAATATCCTAATTGGGTAGCAGTTCCCATACGTATAAATAGGTTGAGCGTGATCAATCTCAAGAAAATCAATATTCCCGACAAGAGCATCAAATTCATTGGATAAATCAACAACACCAACGAAACCAAGCATTTGAGCAGGGCTTCCAACGTAAGTAGTTTGAACGTTTTCTTTTGCTCCTGATGTGCGATGTTTAATGATTTGATTACATTGATTAGATTGTCAAAAATTAAATTAATTCCAATGATCAATGAAAGTGACCGAATCATTGTATCCTCATATAACAAGAAAACGGTAATGATATTCAATCCATAGAAAAGTACACCAATCAAAAACTGAATTTTGAAAAATACACGCGTCAAATTTGTCTGATCTTCCTGGTTAATCACCTCACGAATAAACCAATGACCAAGTCCGAGTGAGGAAAACGCCAACATAAATGAATACATGGTGTTCGCAATTACATACTGTCCAAATTCCGCTTTAGTGTATATTCTGGCTATGATCACAAAGAAAATACTAAATAGCAAGTTTTGGATGATATTGGATACCACCCCCCAAATGCTGTTATTCATCAATTTATTCTTCGATATTTTATGAATGAGTTTGATATAATAGGTATTAGGTTGCTAGATTGCTTTCAGAAAAGTATAAGCTATTGTTTTCTTTAATGCGTAAAGTGATCATTAAAGATATGATTGTGCCAATAAGAATCATTAATCGTACATCACCCAACGAATAAGTTGAGTAAAACCCGATGAGCCAACAGCAAATGGCGGAAATCATCTGGATGTGCATGATATTTTTACTTTTGAAATAAAAAAAGAAAGATTTACAAATAGGGATGATAGCAAAAAGCATAATGCAGATGAATCCGAATCCGCCTAATTCTGTCAGGAAAAGTAGATATCCGCTTTCCGGCTGATCGAAAGAAACCAATTCATTGTTTATTAAAAGTAATTGATCCGGATAATGAAGAAAAACATAAGATGCATAGTTACCAATGCCGATGCCAAAAAACGGGTAAGTCAGAAAAATTTCGAAGGCATCTTCCCAAATTTGAGCTCTAAAATCAAAGGTGTCATTTAGGTCAGTGCCACGATTGAAAATCGAAAGTTTTTCCTGGAAAAAAAAAGCAACCAAGGTGAGTATAAGTCCTAAGAACAAAATAATCATTTTGTTCTTAGGTTTGCTAAACATCAGGTAAATAAACAATCCCAGAGCCCAGCCCATTAATCCGGCTCTTCCACCGGTTGCTAAAATGCCGATAACCGCAGCCGCTGCGAGCAGAAAATGCCAAACTGTATTTTCCTTTTCTTTCCAAACAATCAGACATATGAAACTCAATGCACCAAGAAATTGAGAAAACTGCTGAGGATCTGAAAAATAACCCGGATATCGAATGCCTTTGCTAATCAAAACATTCGGATTTAATGTGTTGACCAACCGGAAGTTAAGACCGATGACCATTTGTATAGCCATAAATAGGAGAGCACCTGCCAGTAACCAAACCATTGCTTTCAATAGTTTAGTTACAAAACCATCATCATGCAATCCTTCTTCAATCAGTATTTTACCATAGATGAAAATCGGAAAAAGACGTCGGGTGTTTTTTATACTGGAGTTGTCCATATCGATCGGTGAAAAGATCAGGCCAATTAAAATAATTAATGTCAAGATTGCCAGTAAGTATCCGTATCCGATGATTTCAGGATGATGCGTAGACCTTCTCTTGTAAAAGATAATAAAAAACAAAATTGTTATGATTTCGAACAACGAAATTCCAGCACCGAGGTTTATGTGCATGAAAGGAAATGTAAAAAAGCAAAAAAATAAGAATTGTTGATTTTTATTTCCTCTTAAAAACAACATCCACAGAAGAAAAAGTACAATCAGTAAAATGCCAAGGGGTTTTAAAAATGACATGGTTTTTTACTTTTTACGTTCAAACCACAACCCGATCATTCTACAAATATTTTCATTCATGGAAACATTTTCTAAGACATCAAATCTGGGAATTTCAAAAGGAGATTCGAGGTGTTTTGGGCTGAGTGGGGACGGGTTGGTGTTAAAAGCAACTTTGTAACCGGCTTCTTTCAAAAACCTGATTTCTCTGGTGGTATATGATCCGTTCGGGTAAGCGAACGAGTTAACTTTTCTGTTCAACCAAGCTTCAAGTTGTTGTTTAGACTGTTCAATTTCCTGTTGAGATTTGTTGTCATCACATTGTGTCAGAATGGGATGCGTGATAGTATGACTCCCAAATTGAACAAACCTACTTTTATCAATCGCTTGAATCTCAGTTTGAGTAAGTGCTTCCCGATTAATATTAACGGTAGATTTCGCGATGTTTAGCAGTTTTGTCCGTTCATAATCCGGTACCTTTTTCAGGTCATTAACGGTTTCTGTGATAACTCCCTGTTGATTTGCTTTTTCTATGTAACTCCACCAATATCCTTCTTCATTCACGATTGGTTCAAGGGTTGCGAATATTGTGATCGGCACGTTAAGCTCATTTGAAATATCAACTACATTATTCAGATTTTCTTTCCAGCCATCATCTGCAGTAAGTAATACAGCTTGTTTGGGGAAAGGTTTTTTCTGTGCTATTATTTCTATCATGTCATTCACAGAAAGAAATTGGAAACCTTGTTTTTGAAACCATGTTACGCATCGCCGGAACTGAAAGCGGGATGGGTTGTGGAAATATACTGATATGATGTATTTCCCGGCCTGCGTATCACGAATCACACGTTTATGTCTTCCGGTGATGAGATAATAAGAAGAAATAAGCCATGCGGCTATGTTTCGTGCATTCCAATGCATGATACAGAAATGTATGGGGGTTTAAAAAACTAAAATTAAGGGGTTCATTCAAACTTGTCAAGAAAAACGAATGGTTTGATTCGTCTAAGATACCACCGCTTCCGAAAAAACTTCAGATTGTTCAAGTTTGTTGACATAAACATCAGAAAATGCATGCAGAATGAATCCTAAACCGGGTAAGTTCAGTTTTATTTCCGTGCGGGTCATGATTGCTACATTTTCTTCCGTACGTACAGCAGGAAATTTGGAAATAACTCGATTCATCTTTTGCAGACTAACTTCGGTTTTTTCAAGTTTGATATTCGTATATGAAGAAACAAACTCACGAATATGATCGATTTCAACCGATCTAATTTGAACCGGACGACCCAGCCAATAAACCATATTAATTACATCGCTGCATTGACGAATGAAATCTAGACGGTCTTCTGTGGTTTGAACGAATACAAAATTGGGGAAAAGTGGCTCAGGGTTATGCTTATGCCGGTTGGGTCCATCGTCTTTGGAGACTAGGTTCATCGGACAATAATTCACGATTTTTTTCTTGTTCAGAAGTGCGGAAACTTTCTGTTCGCACTTGGTTTTGGTGTAAACTGCGTACCAATTCATGGGTGTAGGGGTGTTAATAGGTTAAAAGCCGGTGCAGTTTCTCAGTGGATTAAAAGGAGTAGGGCGGTAGTTTTCGAAAGGATATTGGAATAGCGGGGAAGCTTAATCTTAAATTAGAAACAGCTACAATGACAAATATAGTTACGGGATTTTCTGTTTCATAACTTTTCCCCCTTTTTTTTTATGATTTTGATTGTTTCTTGGCGGATTTTGTTTTTTTAGTTTGGTCTGTTCCGTATTTACCTCCGTAAACATAGTCGTAGCCATAGCCATAATTATTTTTAAAAAATCCTCTTTTTTTAACCCCATTAAATATGATTCCAGGGTTCTTTAATGGGTTGATCTCCATTCCTTCATCCAATCTTTTTAATAGGAATTTAGGAGTATGCTTGTGTCTAACTACATATAGT
>JBILCT010000125.1:0-4841 GCA_044353025.1 Ferruginibacter sp.
ATGCTGTTTGAGTAAATTGTCTAAGTTGTTTCATTTGATTTTTTTAAACTTCAAACCACCATTTTTCAATATGATTCGAACGATCTCTTCGAGTTTTTTTTATCTCTCGAGCTTATTTATTTTCTTTTCATGTCAATCCGGAAAACAACCTCCGCTTCAAACACTCTCAAACATCCATTGGATAGATCTTACCCATTCCTTTGACAGCACTACACTATACTGGCCCAATAATTTGAAAGGATTTGAACACCAAACAGATGCAGCTGGTGTAACTCCGCAAGGGTATTATTATTCATCTTACTCAATGTGTACTCCTGAACATGGCGGAACCCATCTGGATGCCCCCATCCATTTTTCCGAAGGCAAACATACAGTGGATCAAATTGAATTATCCAATCTGAGCGGTGAAGCTGTTGTAGTAGATGTAAGCAAATCTTGTTTAAAAAATCGTGATCATCAAATCAGCGTTTCGGATATTGAGTCATGGGAAAAAGAGAACGGAAAAATCCCAGACAATTCAATCCTTCTCTTTAAAACAGGCTATGGTAGTTTTTATCCGGACAGAGCCAAGTATTTTGGAACCGCAATGAAAGGAATTGAAGCCATCCCATTACTGCATTTCCCGGGAATTCATCCTGAAACCGCTGAATGGTTATTGAAGAATAGAAAAATCAAAGCGGTTGGGTTAGACACGCCCAGCTTGGATTATGGTCAGTCGAAAGATTTTAAAACGCATCAGATTTTATTGGGAGCCAACAAAGCAGGATTTGAAAATGTTGCCCATTTAGATTCATTACCGGCTACAGGTATTTATGTGATGGCACTTCCCATGAAAATTGGCAAAGGCAGTGGTGCTCCACTCAGAATCATTGCCGGAATTTTACGTTAATATTTCAATATGAAAACTTCATTAACCATTCTTTGTTTGATGACTACCGGGTTTTTGTTTGCCCAATCTCTATCTAAGCGTATCGATCAATCCGTCAATCAAGATCAGCAATCCCTTTTCAATATTTATCGCAAGCTACATGCGAATCCTGAACTAAGCAGACAAGAAATAAACACAGCCGCATTTTTAAAGCATGAAATCAAATCATTGGGATTTGACATTGTTGATTCGCTGGGATATCACAGTTTCGCCGGTGTATTAAAGAACGGAAATGGTCCGGTGATTTATTACAGAACAGATATGGATGGATTGCCGGTTCTTGAAAAAACCAGATTGGAATTTGCAAGCAGTATTAAAGCTATCTACAACCGGGATAGTGTTTCGGTGATGCATGCATGCGGCCATGATATTCACATGAGTACATGGATTGGCATCGCCCAAACGTTAACGCGTATGCGAAGTTTATGGAAGGGCACATTGGTTTTACTGGCACAATCTGCGGAAGAGACCGGACAAGGAGCATTTCAGATTCTATCCTCCAAAAACTATCAAGATCTTCCTAAGCCAACCATCCAATTAGCCATGCACGACCATGCTGAATTAGATGCAGGAAGCGTTGGCTTTTGCGATGGTTATGCAATGGCAAGTGTTGATTTATTAAACATAAAATTTTTCGGAAAAGGCGGGCATGGGGCTATGCCTTCCCAAGCCATTGATCCTATTTTATTGAGTGCACAATATATACAAGCGATACAGTCTATCATCAGCAGAAATCTGAATCCCAACGACCCAGCTGTTATCACGGTTGGATCCATTCATGGAGGAACGGTAGGCAATATCATTCCGGATGAGGTTGAAATAAAACTGACCATTCGAACATTTCGTCCGGAAACGAGAGCATATATTTTTGAGCGTTTGAAAACCATCGCCAATCATCTTGCCTTATCCGCCGGATTGCATGAAAATAAATTACCAGCATTCACGGAATTGATTCAGAATGTGCCTGCTGTTTACAATAGCCCTTCACTGGGTAAAAGTATCCGTCATTCCATTGAAAAAAACATCCCTGCAGTTGCAATGTCTGATGTGGCGCCGGTGATGATTGGTGAAGATTTTGGCGTTTATGGAACTACGAATGATAAAATTCCAAGCTATCTGCTTTGGATCGGTGCAAGATCCTCGAAATTCAAAAACGAGACATTTACACCTTCATTACATTCCCCTTTGTTTGCCCCCGACTATGAGAAAACAATTCCTATGGCGGTCAAGGTTTTTTCAAACACAATGATTGATTTGTTCAATCAAAATACAAAATGATCATTTCTGTCAGAACAGAAAATAATAGAGTTGAAAAACCAGAGAACACATGTTTAAATAAAAGATAAAAATCGGATTCGGGTCATCTTTTCCCCATAATTTTCTCCACGCGAATACAGCAAAGAATATAAGATTGACTAACACGGCGCTGTATCCCAGAATGATGATTGAGCTTTGTAAAGGTTGAAAGCCCAAGCCATTCAATGAATCTGAATGAATGTAGCCAGACTTTTCCCAGTAGCGCATGGCTATACAGCTGAGGAAACAGAGATTACAGATAAAAGCGAATTTGGTAAAGAATCGCATTATTGGTTTTTTTGAACGCCGGGCAACATAGGCACAAAAGAAAAGTCATTGAATAGTTCTTCAGTCAAATTTCCTGCAGCATCTTTTTTTACACGAACCATTTTATGATGTTCATCCTCCGCAACCGGCACTACCATCATTCCACCTGGTTTGAGTTGCTCAATCAACTTAGGCGGAATGAAAGGCGCGCCACAGGTAATGATGATTTTATCAAAGGGAGCAAAAGTTGGCAACCCATTAAAACCGTCTGATAAAAAGAATTTGATTTTTGCCGGAGGATATTTGTGTCGAAGTATGAAATTTTTATCATGCTTTTTAAACAATTCCGGCTGACGTTCCATTGTGAAAACCCGAGCACCCATCTCAGCCAGCACAGATGCCTGATACGCTGAACCGGTTCCTACTTCCAGGATTTTATCATGTGGTTTCACCTCCAGCAGTTGCGATTGGAAAGCCACCGTATATGGCTGAGAAATGGTCTGATTCGCTTCAATTGGAAAAGCTCGGTCTTCGTAGGCAATATTTTCAAAAGCCTTATCAAAAAAATAATGTCTGGGTACATTCATCATCGCTTGTAACACAGTCTCGTCGGTGATACCTTTCATACGCAACGACTTAATCAATGTTTCACGCATGCCTTTATGACGATATTCATCTTCAGGCAATGCATCATTATTTCCAGTACGAACTTCCAAGTTGAATTAATTTTTTAATGATAATGCTGTTTTGATTCGTTCAATTTTTTCATCCAACATTTTTTCAGTGGCATCAAAATTAGAACGATCGTCAAGCTTTGTATTTACACTGAAATAAAATTTAATCTTAGGTTCGGTTCCGCTCGGACGAGCAGAAACTTTAGAACCGTCTTCCATCAAAAACTGCAAAACATTGCTTTTAGGCAATTCGATTTTCCAGGTTTCTCCGGTTTTCAAATTTCTGCCGATCTGCTGTTCATAATCCAGCAGCTGAATAACCGGAACTCCATCGATGGAAACGGGCGTTTCATTTCTGTAAGCTTCCATCATAGCCTGAATTTCAGCCACCCCATTCATTCCTTTTTTGGTGATACTGACCAAGTCTTCTTTATAAAACCCATATTGAATATATAAATCAATCAGCTTCTCAAAGAGCGATCTTCCTTTACTTTTTTCATAAGCTGCCATCTCACACATCAATGCGGTTGCACTAACCGCATCTTTATCTCTTATCTGATCACCAATCATCAAACCGAAACTCTCTTCACCACCGATGATGTATTTTTCTTTTCCTTCTTTTTCTTTCATCAGTGCGGCAATCCACTTGAATCCGGTGAGCACATTGTAACATGCGACACCATTTAGACGAGCCACTTCATCAATCATGTCTGTAGTGACAATGGTTTTAATCACCATATCATTCGGCATTGCAATTCCTTTTGACTTTCGGGCTTCGATCATATAACTGAAAGCAAGCAATGCGGTTTGATTACCATTCAGCAATACCCAAGCTCCGCGATGATCTTTCACACCTACGCCTACCCGGTCTGCATCCGGATCTGTTCCGACCAAAATATCTGCATCCAGTTTTTTTGCTTGTTCCAATCCTATACGCATAGTTTCTTTCTCTTCCGGATTCGGATAAATCACGGTAGGGAAATTTCCATTGGGCTCTTTCTGTTCATCTACAATGTGTACCTGTTCAAATCCCAATTGTTTCAATGCCTGAGGTACTAATGTAATTCCTGTTCCATGAATGGGCGTGTAAATGATTTTTAAATCGCTCTGCTCCTTACATATTTCAGGAAAAACACTCAGGGATTTCACCATATCCAAATAAGCCTGATCCATAGCTTCGCCGAGCGCTTTTATGTTTGACGCTCCACCTGTCCACAATACTTCATTGACAGACGCAATTTTCTCAACTTCTGCAATGACAGATTTATCATGGGGAGGAACCAATTGTGCACCATCATTCCAATAAGCCTTGTAACCATTGTATTCTTTTGGATTGTGAGATGCGGTACAAACCACGCCGGCATGACATTGCAAATGACGTATAGCATAACTCAATTCAGGGGTCGGTCGTAATGTTTCAAACAAATAAACCTCGAATCCATTGGCTGCAAATACATTCGCGGTGGTTTCTGCAAAAAACCGACTATTGTTCCGTGAGTCGTGTCCTACCACCACTTTTATCTTTTCAGCTACTTGATTCTTTAAGTAATTGGAAAAGCCCTGGGTTGCCATACCCACGGTATATTTATTCATGCGATTGGTTCCAACACCCATCACTCCGCGTAACCCACCTGTTCCAAACTCCAGATTCCTGTAAAAGGAATCGGCAAGCTCCT
>JBILCT010000009.1:0-13869 GCA_044353025.1 Ferruginibacter sp.
GTGCATTTGTCGTATTTGGTGAAGTACTCCAAACGACTCCGCGTGATGTTACTTGTGTACCCCCATCTGAGCTAATATTTCCGCCGGCTCTTGCGCTGACATTGGTGATGGAGTCAATTGAATTGGTTGTTATGCTTGGTGTTACAAATGGCACTGATGCTGTGGTTACCATCATTTGCACCCAATTGGTTCCATTGAAAAATTGCATCTCCCCATTGGCACAATCGGTACAATAGATCATCAATCCTGCCACCGGATTTACAATCGCATTACGCTCAGCGTAAGTCATTCGTGGGGGTAGAAAGCCGCTATTGTTTGATTTCACTTCCAATTTGGCGGAAGCATTGGGATTGTTGGTTCCGATGCCTACATTTTGAGCAAAAGAGATGGAGAGATTGGCAACCAACAAAATGAAAAGTAAATATAGACGCATAGAGGTTACTTAAAGGATGAAGATATTGTCAAAAGTAGAGATATTTTTATCTATGACAAAGATGAATTTGACCTACTTATTTTCCTTTTTTTGCCGACGGTTTAAACCGTCGGCAAAGGTAAAAATTGAACGGATTCGATTGAATGAGTAAATAAATATTAAGCTTGAAAAGCTATTAATTCGCAACAATTAATATCAAAGTCCTTATTGCATTCAGCAAAATCACAGTATATAAAATTGACCGTGGTTCGAAACACTGCGACGGTGTTGCAATTCCAAAACGCAATCTAAAATACATTCAGAAAAACAACAATTTACAAGTTGGTCTATTCGCAAGAATCTACATTTTTTTACTTTCTAGATATAAAGTATCCGGACAAATATCCAAGCCATTAGACCATACAATTGTTCCGCTGGATGGCTTGGCAGTTTGAAATAGTTTTTTTTCTTTTAACGTAGAAAAAAGTCCAAACTCTAAATAAGGCTTGAGATCGAACCGCCCCTTTTCTTCGTTTGAAAAAATAATTTCGAGCAAATAATCATCTAGGGCAATAACTGATTTAACTCTTGGATTCATGGCTATCTGAGTGGTTCAATATTAAATAATTTCTGACCGGAACAAGCAAGCTCCCAGTCTGCCATCAATTCGTCTTGATGAAGTTCTATCCATGCTGCAACAAGCTTTAATTTCCCTGTAGGCAGATTCCCATCCATTAAAAATCCATCCGGTATTCTTAATACCGCCTCCATATCCTGAAATTTTACATGTATATGCGGAAAATGATGTTGTTTGTTATCCAAATAATACATGTAAATCAACAAACCATAAAAGGAACTAATCAAAGGCATACACAAAAATAATTGATTCATGTTTGAATTTACCAACTAGAAGAAACTCATGATAAACTATGATCGTAGGTTGGTTGAACACCACAAACATTGATTAAGCAGGAACACAACCTACAAAACTTATAGAAACTTGCTAATAAAAATCAATCTCCCTTCCTCAAACCGCAAAGCTAGTCCCACATCCACAAGTGCTGCTGGCATTGGGGTTCCGAAAAGTGAACCCGCGGGCATTTAATCCGCCGGACCAATCAACTTCCATCCCCATCAAATAAATAGAATGAGAACGGTCCATCAAGAATGAAAATCCGTCCAACTCAAATACTTCATCGTTTTCATTACGAAGATCAAAATCTAAAACATAAGTCATACCACTGCAGCCTCCCCCTTTCACACCAACACGCAACAATTTGTCATTTTCATTCGCTCCTGATGCGATTAATCGCTTTATTTCCTCCCGGGCTGATAAGGTGAACTGAACGGGTAAATGAATGGTAGTTTCCATGGACTCAAATTTTTTACAAAATTATCAAATCAATCCAAATTCAAACTCAATGCGTTTTCGAAAGCCGAAATGAATCGTGATGATTAACTTTGCCCAAAAAATTACATGGGCAGTCAAACCTTTTATATCATCTTCTCCCTTTTATTCTCATTTTTCTTTTTAGCGCTCGCCTGGATCATTAAGGAACTAAATAACATCCGTAAAAAACTAGACACCCCTCCTCCATCTACAACCAATGAAGAAGGACGCAAAATGAAACTTCAAGCACTGGAAAGACTTACCCTTTTTGCAGAGCGCAACGGATTGAAAAATCTGGTGGAAAGAATCAGTCAACCCGGCATGACCGCATCTGACCTCCACCACGCACTCACTGAAACCATTCGCTCCGAATTTGAATACAACCAAAGTCAACAGATCTATGTCAGTCCGGAAATGTGGAATGCCATCAGCCGCTTGCGTGACCAAAATATTTACATCATCCATCACCTAACCTCCAATCTCCCACCCCAAGCCAATGGCATGGATCTGGCGAAAGTCATCTTGGAGTACAGCATGACGCCCAACGCAGAAATGAACCGCATCGTGCTCGACGCCTTGCAATATGAAGCCAAAACAATTCTCAGCTAATTCTTGAATATGTCTAACCACATCAAAAAAACAGATTCCGGCATTGTCATCAATACCATTTACACCAACCAGGATGTAAAAAAGGATGAACAATCTTTGCCCGGACAATTCCCCTACACCAGAGGTGTTCAGCCGGATATGTACCGTGGCAAACTCTGGACCATGCGTCAGTATGCCGGATTTTCCACCGCAGAAGAAAGTAACCGCAGATACCACTATCTGTTGGCTCAAGGAGTGAGCGGATTAAGCGTGGCTTTCGATCTGCCTACACAAATAGGATACGATAGCGATCATCCGCTGGCAGATGGCGAAGTGGGTAAAGTGGGTGTGGCCATCGATAGTATAGAAGACATGCAGAAACTGTTTGATGGCATCAAATTGGAAGATGTATCCACTTCCATGACCATCAATGCCACCGGATTTATTTTATTGGCTTTTTACGTGGCTTTGGCTAAACAACAGGGGGCTGATTTAAAGAAGATTTCCGGGACCATCCAAAATGACATCTTAAAAGAATATGCGGCAAGAGGCACCTATATTTATCCGCCTCAACCTTCCATGAGAATCATCACAGACATCTTTGCCTGGTGCAGCAAGGAGCTTCCCAAATGGAACACAATTTCTATTTCCGGTTATCATATTCGTGAAGCAGGCAGCACCGCCGCACAGGAAATCGCCTTCACACTCAGCAACGGAAAAGCTTATGTAAAAGCAGCTCAGGAGAAAGGGTTAGACATCAATGTGTTTGGCAAACGTCTCTCCTTCTTCTTCAATGCACACAACAATTTATTTGAAGAAGTTGCCAAATTCAGGGCAGCACGACGCATGTGGGCCCAAATGATGAAATCCATGGGCGCCACCGATGAGAAGGCCATGATGTTGCGCTTTCACACACAAACCGGTGGAAGCACCCTCACCGCTCAACAACCACTGAATAATATCAGTCGTGTAACCATACAAACCCTTGCAGCCGTCCTCGGAGGCACACAATCCTTACATACTAACGGATACGATGAAGCGCTGAGCTTGCCTACCGAAGAAGCCGCACGCATTGCCCTACGCACCCAACAAATCGTTGCGTTCGAAAGTGGTGCTTCAGATACCGCCGATCCGCTCGCCGGAAGCTATTTTGTGGAAGCATTGACCAATGAAATAGAGACTGCCGCCAATCTGCTGATCGAACAGATCGATGCCATGGGCGGATCCGTTTCTGCCATCGAACAAGGATTCATTCAAGATGAAATCGCACGCAGTGCGTATACGTATCAACGTGAAATTGAGACGGAAGAAAAAATCATTGTGGGTGTCAATAAATTCCGAATTGAAGAAACAGAAACCATCCCACCGTTCAAAATCGACAACAGCATTCAACAACTTCAATCGGGAAAACTCGCATCCCTTCGCGAGCGCAGAGATCATGAGAAAGTGAATAACTGCTTAAGTAAGCTCAAAGCCACGGCTGAATCCACCGAAAACATCATGCCGATTGTTTTGGATTGTGTAGAAAACTTCTGCACGCTCGGTGAAATCGCGGATGTGCTGCGTGAGGTATTTGGGGAATATCGGGCTTGATAAAATTGATGCTCGATGGATAAGATTGCAAGCATTTGAAATTCGTATAACACGAACATATTAACACTCATTCATTTAAACTATGAAACAGCTACTCCTGTTTTTTATTTTTATCAGCATCATTTTTTCAACCAAATCGCAATCCGTGAACGATACCATCACACCGCCTACCGGCATGTATATGGAATCGATTCCTTCCATTCCAACTGCATTGACAGCTACTGTTCGTCCCTATACAGAATTCAGATCCGCTGCAATGCTGGGTTGGCACGCAAACCAAACACAAGTATTCATCAGCACAAGATTTGGAAACACGAACCAAATTCATCAGGTCAGTACAACTATGGGCAATCGTAGGCAGCTGACCTTTGAAGCAGATGCGCCGCGCGAATTTTCATTTCAACCCAATCAAGCTCGCTATTTCTTTTTCAGCCGGGATTCAGGAGGAAATGAATTTACCCAACTTTATCGTTATGATCTGGAAACTGGATCAGCCTTGCGTTTGACCCATGCTTCCAACGTAGTTCACAATCAAATCACCTGGAATAAAAACGGCCAATCATTTCTTTACATGGCAACAATTCCGGGTAGCGCAGATCGTGAGGTGTATTGGATGAATGCAAATAATAACCTGGATAAAAAATTAATCAAACGTTTGAGTGGAAGTGGGTGGAGCATTGCAGACTGGAATCCGGAAACCAAACAGATACTGATGAATCGCTCTGTTTCGATCAATGAGTCTTCTATTTGGGCAATGGACGAACTCACCGGCAATCTCGTAAAACGAATGCCTCATGAACAGGAACGGGTGATTTATCAGGCCTTAGATTTCAGCGAAGATGGACAATCGATTTATCTGTTGACCAACCAACAAACTGAATTCAGTTATCTCGCAAAAATGAATTTGAAAACAAATGTGATTGAAAAGCTGACCGACGGAAAATCAGGAGAAGTACAAACGGTTGACTTCAATTCAAATCAAACACTTGCAGCTATTGTGATAAACGAGGAAGGATATGCGAAGTTGTACTTGATGGATCTGAAGATGAAAAAAATGGAAATCATCCCATCCGTTTCAGTCGGAACGATTGGGAAAATTCAGTGGCACAAGAAGAATAGTGATTTGCTGGCCATCACGCATGGTAATTATCTATCGGCCAATGATGTGTATGTGCATGATGCAAAAACGAAAAAAACAATGCGATGGACAGAGAGTGAATTAGGGGGCATGCCCATGCAAGGTATTCAAGCACCTGAACTGATTCGCTGGAATAGTTTTGACCAACGCATGATCTCGGGATTTCTGTATCGTGCCAATAAATCTTTCTCCGGTAAGCGCCCGGTGATCATTCAAATTCATGGCGGACCCGAAGGTCAATCACTTCCCATATTTGCAGGAAAAAACAATTACTATACCCAAGAATTGGGCGTTCATCTGGTTTTTCCGAATGTTCGTGGGAGTACAGGTTATGGTAAAACTTTCGCTGATCTGGACAATGGTTTTAATCGTGAAAACAGTGTGAAAGACATTGGTGCATTGTTGGATTGGATCGCCACACAACCCGACATGGACGCTTCTCGCGTGATGGTTACCGGAGGAAGTTACGGTGGATATATGACCTTGGCTTCGGCTGTGTATTACAGTGATCGTTTACGTTGCGCCTTGGATGTTGTTGGAATCAGCCATTTCAAAACATTTTTGGAAAAGACTGAACCTTATCGAAAAGATTTACGTCGCGTTGAATATGGCGATGAACGCGACAGTTCAATGGCTGCATTTTTTGAAAAGATATCGCCATTGAACCGCACTGCTGAAATCAAGATTCCATTATGTATCGTGCAAGGAAAAAATGATCCACGTGTCCCATTTACGGAATCTGAACAGATGGTTCGTAAAGTCAGGGCAAATGGCAATACCCCCGTTTGGTATTTATTATCAGACAATGAAGGGCATGGTTTTGCCAAGAAAACCAATCAGGATTTTCAATTTTTTATGACGATCTTGTTTGTGAAACAGTTTTTATTGGACAATAAAAAATAATAATCATGAAGCATTTCATCTTTACGCTGTTTTTTGGTTTCTTGTTATCAATAACTACAAAAGCGCAAAAAGTATTCTCCGTTGATTATGCAAGTCAGGCAGATGTCAAAGTATTTGTAGTGAAGTATGAAAGTCAGGCCGACCTTCTAGTTTATCGTGAGAAATATGCCAGTTCAGCCAGAGGTAATGAAGGGAAATGGCATTTTGTGGATTATGCAAGCATGGCTGATACCAAGATTTTCTTTGTGGACTACGAAAGTCAGGCCGATCTGAAAATATTTTTTGTAGACTATGCCAGTCGAGCCGGATGGAAAAAGACATCGAAAAAAGCGTTGATGTATTGAGGAAAAAACATGGGATTTTCATGATATCATTTCTCCAAGGTCTTGAACTTTGATTGAAATGATTAAATGAAACTTATGATTAATCTTAAATATGAGGAAAGCGAATTAACAGGAAGAATAATTGGCTGCGCAATGGAAGTCCATCGTCACTTAGGATGTGGTTTCCAAGAAGTGATTTATCAGAGGGCTATGGCAATAGAAATGAAAAACTTGAACTTTGCTTATAGTCGTGAACAAGAAATGATTGTTAAGTATAAAAGTGTTGAAATTGGTACTAGAAGAGTTGATTTTTTGTAGAAGGGAAAGTGATGGTTGAATTAAAAGCAGTTAAAAACTTAGAGGACGTTCATCTTGCACAAGCTATTAACTACCTGGAAATTTATGGTTTAAAAATCGGACTTTTAATCAATTTTGGGAGTGCGAAAATGCAATTCAAAAGGGTAATGAATAAAAAAACCTAACATTCTTTCAGTTAAAACAGGCTCAGAGTAATTGGCAATTAAATGATTTTCATAGTCCATCATTTAATCATATCAATCAGAGTGCTGACAATGAACTGACAATCACCCATGATGCGCAAAATCCGCATCGTAGTTGCCTTTTATTCTTTCGGCAGGCGGATTGAAATACCCGAATTTCAAATTCGGAAACTCTTCATGAATGAGCTCCATCATCTGCTTCACACCGATGCATTCGCCTGTTTCGGTCACTTGGATCTTTTCCAAATACCAATCGGGATCGATGTTGAAATTGCGCCATTGAATCATGCATAAATCCGTATCTCGAATAAATTTTCGCAATGCTTCAAATTCCTCCACCGAATCGGTCATCCCAGGAAACACAAAATAATTAATGCTGGTCCATGCGCCTAAAGACCTCGCTATTTTCAATGATTCAATCAAGTCTTCAAACTGATAATTATTCGGTTTATAATAGGCAGTATAAATATCTTTCCTTACTGAATTTAAACTCACCCGAATACTGTTCAATCCCACTTCACACAACGCTTTCACCGCATCCGGCTTGCTTCCATTTGTGTTGATATTGATACTTCCTTTGCTAGTATGTTTACGAATTTCAATGATGGATTCGCGAATGGTTTCCCACATCAACAAGGGCTCCCCTTCACAACCTTGTCCATAACTGATGATCGGGAATGGCGCAGTTTCCAGGTGCGGCACCGTGAACTCCACAATCTCTTCTGCCGTTGGTTTGAATGTAAGTCTATCCTGTGTACTGATGATGCTTTCCTCCTCTGGTTGAAAAGAAATACAACCGATGCAGTTCGCATTGCAAGCCGGTGAAACCGGAACAGGACATTCCCATCTACCCAATGATAAATTTCTGGCAGCCGGACAAGTATAGGTCATGCAGCAATTGTCCATCAAATGACGAACCAATCGATTGTGCGGATAAGTCTCTGTGAGCAAATCATACCCTTGTTTGATTTTATCATCATCATATCCGGCACACTCTTGTCTAATATCTTGTTCAATGCGTACTGCAGTCACATAAATCTGATCATTCAACCAACCTGCAACAGTGTAACAAAACAACGGCAAGGTAGGTGCATCGGGAAGTGTTTCGTAGGCCGACATGAACAACCCGGTATGTGCAGGCGGAATGAACGCCGCTACCGCCCACCCTTTTTCACAAAGTCGCATCTCTCCGGTTTCTACATCCAAACCAATTCCTCTTCTGCCGGGCAATTCGTATAATTGTCCACCATCCGGAAGGGCGATCCAGTCTTCAGTTGGAATTGGATATGCATCCCATCCGCTTCTTCCCACCACATATAAACTGGTATCTTCAAAAATATTTCCTTGTCCGTCGGAATAAAGTAAAAAAGGTGATTGATCTAACATAAGTAAAACGATTAAAAATCAAAATTGAATATTGGCAGATTCTGAATGAATTAGTTTTTGAAATTCCAGTACATGTTGTTCTTTCAATTCAGGGTTCAACCATTCCGGAATTGAAAACTGAAACAGGCGGTTGTCTTTAAAATCTAGGGTTAACAATCCTTCTTTATACTGGAAATTATCCAATTCATTCCATGCATATTTCTTCTCAGGAAAACTATTGATCCGAATGTCTTCCTGGGTTAAGGTGATGATTCTCGGTGTTTGCTCCTTCCATCCAAATAGAAAAAAGATAAATGTCATCAATGAAATCAATGGCTGCCCAAGCATCAACCATCCCAATCCAAACAAAACAAAACCGAACATCAGATAACGAACAGCATGCGCTTTTTTTCGATTGATGATGTATGATATCATTATTCCTGTATTGAGTAAAACCGAAGCGATCGTGCCGAAAAATTCGATGCTACCAGATGGCTGGTACTGACTTAACATGAGCATCGTAAGCCATTCCACCAGAAACAAAAAAACAGTAAACCAAACGATCCGGTCTCTTCGTTCATTAAGCAATTGAATCCGAATGGCTTCCATGTCAGGATTTCGGTTGACTGGCAGTGAGTAAATTACAAAGCTTATACAAGACGCGGGCGCCCACGTTTTCATCCCACTCATTCTGACTCACCCCCACTTCATTCAAATCAAAACCAATGATGGTCCTTCCTGATAAATGAATCTTGTAAAAAAGATAAAACACCTGCTCCGTTTCAAGTCCACCTTGTACGGGTGTTCCGGTATGTGGACAAAGCTTGGGGTCCAATCCATCTATATCAAAACTGATATAAACTTTTTGAGGGAGTTGTTGTACGATTTCATCCACCATCGATTTCCAGGTTTCACCTTCATACTGACGATGTTTTAGATCTCGGTCGAAATATATTTTTATTCTGTCCTTATGTTGTTCTGCCACTTCAAGTTCTTCTTCACAATAATCACGGATACCCACCTGAACCAATTTCTGAACTTGTGGAATTTGTTCCAGGGTGTTGTACATCACGGAGGCATGGGAATAATTAAAGCCCTCAAAAGATTTACGTAGATCGCAATGCGCATCTATTTGCAAAATTCCAAATTGATCATGAACCTCTGCCATTGCTTTGAAAAATCCGAATGGGGTGCTGTGGTCACCCCCCAAGAGTCCCACCAACTTACCTTGCTTCAAAAGCGCCGCCGTTTGCTGTTGAACCCAGTTGTTCAAAAAATCACTTCCCTGATTGATCTCCTTCAGGGTTTTACACATAAACTTATTGTCCTCTACTTTTTCACCTTGTGCAATATAGTTGATGTATAGTTCTGCTTCTTTTCTCAGGTAATCACTTTTAAGCAAAATTTTTTGATCGACCGGACGCATGAAAAAACCTTTTTTCCAAGCATCCTTATATTCGGGATCGTATAAATCAACCTGATAGCTTGCATTGAAAATATGTTCAGGAGCCCGTGCAGTACCGGCACTGTAACTTACGGTTACTTCCCATGGGATAGGAAGAATCACTAACTGAGCATCCGTTTCATCAAATGGCAATCCAAAAACATTGTTATTGGGATTACCTACGGAATTGGGGTCAAAATGGGTAAGATCGGCCATGGTTTTTATATGATCGCGTAAAGATAAACTTTGTAGTTGGATGGCGCAGGAAAAACAAGAAAATATCGACACGAAGGCACTGAATTGATTTACCTTTGCGCCGAATCCTGCATTATTGGTTGTTACAATTATCGTATAAACCGATAAGGCTTGAAAACATCATGATCGTTCTCATTGACTGCAGATCGTCACTTTAAATTTTCAACATGAAAAGAACGCATATCATCATCCTTGTCGGCATCGCCAGTTTGATTGTTGGATTATTGATGTACTCGGTTGATTTTTCAACCTATGACACCATCTCATCCGCTCAGCAAAAACAGGGAAAATTCGTTCACTTGATCGCAAAACTGGATCAATCGAAACCCATTGAATACGATCCCATTAAAAATCCAAACTATCTGAGTTTTTATGCAGTAGATAGTTTAGGTGGATCAACTCGGGTGGTTTATCACAACAGTAAGCCCGGAGACCTTGAAAAAAGTGAACGAATTGTATTGAAAGGGAAAATGCAAACCGATCACTTTGAATGCAAAGAGATTTTATTGAAATGTCCGAGCAAGTACAAAGACGATCCGAAGCAGCTCAATAAAGGATTGAATGAACAACTGAATTCTTAACCAACTTTTTTTGGCATGCCAACATTCGAAGGAGAACACTTAATATACGGACAGCTCGGTCATTTTTTTGTGATCCTGGCAATGGTTTCAGCCATGATCTCTGTAGTTGGATTTGGACAGTGTTTTTTACAAAAAGAACTTACACTTCAGCAAAGCTGGCTTCGTTTTTCCCGCATTAGTTTTTCGCTGCACACACTCAGTATTCTTGGCATTTTTGCCATTCTAATGATGATTTGTTCGAATCATCTGTATGAATACATGTATGCATATAAGCATGCATCGCGTGAATTGGAACCACGTTTTTTATTGGCTTGTATCTGGGAAGGACAAGAAGGAAGTTTTTTACTGTGGGGAATTTGGCATGCCATATTGGGTTCGTGGATGATGCGCAAAAAAATTAATCCGGAAAACAAGTGGGAGGCCCCGGTCATGATGATTATCAGCATCACTCAGGTCTTTTTGATGCTGATGATTTTGGGCGTTTATTTTGGAGAGATTCGAATTGGAAACAGTCCTTTCACCCTCACCCGCAATGAAATTCAAGCACCCATTTTTTCGCAGCCGAACTACCTTCAGTTCATCAAAGACGGTATGGGATTGAATGTGTTGTTGCGTAACTATTGGATGGTGATTCACCCTCCTGTTTTGTTTTTAGGATTTGCAAGCTTATTAATTCCTTTCGCATATGCTGTCAGCAGTTTTTTAAACAAGGATTATTCCGGCTGGGTAAAACCTGCCTTGTCCTGGGTTCTATTTGGTATGATCATTTTGGGTATAGGAATTATGATGGGTGGCAAATGGGCCTATGAATCATTGAGCTTTGGCGGTTACTGGGCCTGGGATCCGGTGGAAAACGCCTCATTGGTTCCCTGGTTATTTCTGGTGGCCGGGTTGCACACGCTCTTGATTCATCGCGCAACCGGTCACTCACTGCGGGCAAGCTATCTCTTTATCATACTAAGTTTCCTCTTTGTTCTGTATTCTACATTCCTCACCAGAACAGGAATTTTAGGAGACACCTCGGTACATGCATTCACGGAAGCAGGAAAAACGATTAATCTAATGATTGGAGGCTGGGTATTGATTAGTAGTGTAGGTTCACTCGGTTTGTTGACCTATCGCTATAAAAATATTCCAACCATAAACCGTGAAGAAGAAACTAGTTCGAGGGAGTTTTGGATGTTTATCGGATCACTGGTATTTTTTCTTTCTGGGATATTTATTATTCTGATTACATCTATTCCTGTTTATGGAAAAACTCCTTTATTAAAAGATTTGATCACACGCATACATGGTGGACCACTCGCCATGCCTGAAGATCCGGAGTTTTTATACAACAAAGTAATGGTGTTGGTGGCAGTGGTGATTGGACTATTGATGGCTATTGCTCAGTATCTGAAATATAAAAACACACACCGCTCCTATTGGCTTCCCAAGATTGCTTTGCCTACACTTTCAGCGACCGTCATTACAGGATGTTTAGCGGTATTCTATCCTTTCACTTATGAAAAACAAGGTGCTGGATTTTTAATAGCAATTTATTTGGCATTTTTTGCAATGGTTTATGCATTTACTGCAAATGTTTTTTATTTGGTGAAAGGACTAAACAACAACTGGAAAAAAGCAGGGTCGGTGATATCGCATGCAGGATTTGCTTTGATGATTGCAGGCATGTTGGTTTCGAGCAGCAACAAAAAAGTAATCAGTGACAGCAATGTAAATGGCATTCAGGTTCCTGTTGACGCTGACTCCAAAAAAGAAAATCCACGTGAAAACCTTACCCTGATCAGATCTGTGCCTGCTACCATGGGTGATTACAAAGTAACCTATCAGGGCGATTCTGCCGGATCAGAAAAAGGAAGGAAATTCTACAAACTTGACTTTAAATCCAAGTCAGCTGAAAACAATCAAAACGCTTTCTCCTTGCAGCCCGATGTGTATATCATGAAGGACAACAACATGAGCAGTAATCCGGATACCAAAAGTTTTTTGCACAAGGATGTATTCACCTATCTCTCATTCGCTGTGGATCCGGCAAAGAATGAGGATACCGCCAGCTTCAGATTCGAGGAGATGGGAGAAGGTGATACGATATACTATAGCAATGGTATGATTCGATTGAACAAAGTGGTCAAAAATCCGAACAATGAAAAATACCAATACGGAGAGAATGATCTTGCGTTAATGGCTGATTTAACTTTGATTTCAAAGGATGGCCAATCTTTCAACGCTACCCCATTGATACGTGTCGATAATTTGGGCATCGAACACATTGATGATACGATTTATGCTCAAAATCTTTATGTCCAATTTGCAGGGGTTACTGAAAACCAACGCATCAAATTGGGTGTGAAGGAATCCAGCACTTTCATTGATTTCATCACAGTGAAAACGTACGAGTTCCCTTGGATTGGGCTGGTTTGGATTGGGTTGATCATCATGGCCATCGGTATCACCATCAGCATGATGCACCGTATGGAATGGCGTCAGTCATGGAGAGTCGTTATTTTAACCCTCGAAACAGTGGCATTATTCTATTTGTTTTTGTTTGCCAACTAGATTTTAACAGCATCTTTCCATGATTCGCTTTTGAAAAGCGGTTACTTTTTCTTAGGTTGCTGCATAAAACATTCAAAAAAGACTGATGTTTAACCGATTCAAAAGATATCATGCAAAACGCAGATTGTTTTTGAGTTTGGTATTTGTTTTTTGGCTGACCGGTACGAAAGCGCAGATCATAAGTTTAGACACCATCATCACACAAGCTATTTTTTATTTGGGAGATACGATTTCCTGCAGCACAATGAGTGCTGTGCGCGTTGATTGTCAACTTACAGATGCCCAAAAAAAAGCGTTGGCGCAATACAACAGATTACGCAATGCCGTTTACCTCACCTATCCTTATGCTCGGCAGGCAGGTGTAATACTCAATGATATCAATGACCATCTAACATCTATCCAAGAACGAAAGAAACAAAAAAATTACATTCATTCCCGTGAAAAAGATTTACGCAGAGATTTTACCAATCCATTGGTAAACATGAGTGTCTATCAGGGAAAGGTACTCATGAAATTGATTAATCGCGAAACCGGTAATAATTGCTATGAAATTATTAAGGAATATAAAGGTGGCCTCACCGCCAGATTTTATCAAACCGTCGCGTTTTTCTTCAGCAGCAGTTTGAAACAACCTTATGATCCGGTGGATGAAGACCGTGTGATTGAACAAATTGTCAAGGATGTACAACGGCTTTACGGATTCCCGGAAATCGCACGAAAGAATATCCGAAGTGCTACCGCCGGATTTTAACGCTTTACAATCGATATACATTATCGTTAAACAATGATTTTTCTTAAATTGCAATGCAATTATTGTG
>JBILCT010000126.1:0-4830 GCA_044353025.1 Ferruginibacter sp.
CACCACTTATTTGGTACGTTCCAAATATCAGGATATTATTAATCCCAATGCTTTTGTTTATGGAGTGGATACATTCCGAGTATTTTCAAACAATCCATTGCGTGCGGATACCAGCACTACACAAGCATCTTGTGCAACTGGTGGTGTAGGAAGCATGTTCGTATTTGCGAGCGGATTCCCTGGCGCATCGTACGAGTATTCCATTGATACCGGCAGAACATGGCAAGCCACGGGTTATTATGCCAGTCTACCTCCTGGACAATATAATGTGAATTATCGTGTGGCCAACGGCAACTGCGGTTCATCTATTTTGGTAACCATTCCTGCCGATCCGAATTTTGTTTCCGGTAATTATGCCATTAATAATATCACCTGTAATGGTTCCAACAATGGGGTAATCAACGTGACCGGTGCGAATGGTGCCGGCGGATTTAGCTATTCTATCAACAATGGTACCTTCCAAAATTCAGGAACTTTTGCAAACCTCACCCAGGGTGCCTATGTAGTTCGTGTAAAAGACCAAACCGGATGTTCAAGAGATACAACCATTCGAATGATTGAACCAGACGAGTTGATACTTGATGCTACACCAACCAATGCAACTTGTTCTCCAACACCCAATGGACGCATCACACTCGAGGTAAGCGGTGGCACAGCACCCTATCAATACAGTAACAATGGAACTACCTATCAGCCGGCTTCTCAGTTTACAGTTATAGACAGTACATACAGCATAACGGTTCGTGATGCCAATGGTTGTCTCAAAACCATACAGCAAACAGTTGCATTAACCAATGATATGCAGTTGGTTGGCCGTGCCGATACAACCATCTGCCTCGGTGGCGATGCTACATTGAAAACAACCAGCAATGCGGCAAATTATGCTTGGACTGGTTCGGGATTAAACAATAATACGATCGCAAGCCCTATTGCAACACCAACCAATGTAGGGCCCAATACATATATTCTAACTGCAACGCTTGGACGTTGTACTAAAAAAGATACGGTAGTAGTCATTACCCAATCACAAATACAAGTAAGCGCAGGATCGGATACAAGTATTTTATACGGACAGAGCATTCGACTCAATGGTTCAGCAACCGGCGCTAGTGCATATCTCTGGACATCCAATCCGAATGACCCGTCCATAAGTTCCACAATAGTTGCGAACCCAACGGTAACGCCTACACGTACTACGACCTATACACTCACTGCTAGCAATTCCAGTGGTTGTAAAGCAACTGCCAGCATTACCGTCACCATCATTCCGGTTTGTGTGAAAGTGCGTAATGCGTTTTCTCCCAATGGAGATGGCATCAACGACAAGTGGAAGGTATACGAGCAATACGATTGCTTGAGCAATATCAGCCTCGTGGTGTTTAATCGTTACGGCAGCAAAGTGTTCGAAAGTAAAAATTACTTGAACGACTGGGATGGTAATTTTAAAGGCAAGCCTGTTCCGGATGGAACCTACTATGCCGTTATTGAATTCACATTGATCAACGGACAAAAACAAACCGTCAGAACAGATCTGACCGTCATCAGATAAACATCCTGAAAAATCAATGGTTGCCCTTCTTTCATCGGAAGGGCATCCTTATTTTTAATCACATGAACATTGAGGAAATAAGAGATTTTGCATTGAGTTTGCCCGATTCCTCCGAAGGATTTCCATTCGGACCCACGGTATTGGTGTTTAAAACCAATGGCAAGATGTTTCTTTTGTTACCCTTGGATACCGAACAAGCACAATTCAATGTAAAGGCTGATCCGGAATGGGCCATCGAACTGCGCGAACGATTTCCTGAGGTTATACTTCCGGGTTATCATATGAATAAAACACATTGGAATACGGTTGTTGTGAACGGAACATTAAATACAGCATTGATAAGGGAGATGATCACGCATTCCCATGAACTGTTACAAAGCAAAAAAAAACAACCCGAAAAAAAATGATATTTTATCGTTCGGTGTAAATGCTTTTTCTTAGTCTGATGAAACAACCTAAAAAATGGAAAATGGCGCTCTTGGTTTGGGCCATTATTTATCCTACGATTACTTTGATCTCTTTGCTGTTTGGAAAAGCACTCGCTACACTACCAGTTTATGGAAGAACTTTTGTTATGAGCTTGATACTGGTTCCATTCATGGTTTTCTTTGCCATGCCATTCCTGTCTAAGCGATTCAGTCAATGGTTGACAAAATAAAACGCAAGTAGAATATAATCCCCAATATACAGTTCGTAATATTTCAGAGGGTTTTAAAATCTATGAATAAATCTATTTTTAAAAAGGGCAAAAAAATACCCAGTATAATTTTGAATCATACCGGGCTATAAAAAGATAGTAATCACTATTTCTTAAAGCTGGAACTTACGACCAATTCCTTGCTGCCTGCGGTGTATGTATAAAATCCTTCGCCCGATTTGGCGCCCAGTTTTCCTGCAGTAACCATGTTCACCAACAGCGGACAAGGGGCATATTTCGGATTGCCGAATCCTTCATGCAATACGTTTAAAATACTCAGACAAACATCGAGTCCGATGAAATCTGCCAGTTGCAAGGGGCCCATTGGATGGGCCATACCCAGCTTCATGACGGTATCAATTTCTTCTACACCGGCCACCCCTTCAAATAAGCTGATGATCGCTTCGTTGATCATTGGCATCAAGATTCGATTCGCGATGAAACCAGGGTAGTCATTAACCGTACAAGGCACTTTGCCTAGTTGCTTACTGATGGCTGTGATCGTTTCACCCACTTCAGCATCGGTAGCATATCCATGGATGATTTCCACGAGCTTCATCACCGGAACCGGATTCATGAAATGCATACCAATCACTTTCGAAGGACGCTTCGTCACTGCCGCGATACGTGTGATGGATATCGAGGATGTGTTGCTTGCCAAGATGCAATGCTCAGGTGCAGCCGCATCCATCTGTCTGAATATATCCAGTTTGAGTGCAATATTTTCGGTGGCTGCTTCAACTACGAGATCCGCAGCTTTCACGCCTTCTGAAACAGTCGTTGATGTGCGGATATTGTTCAGTGTATCTGATTTCTGCGCTTCCGTAAGCGTGCCTTTTGTTACCTGACGATCCAGATTTTTTCCGATGGTTGCCAATGCTTTTTGTAATTGAGCTTCCTGCACATCAATGAGCGTTACTTGAAAACCATGTTGTGCAAATACGTGAGCAATGCCGTTTCCCATGGTTCCTGCTCCGATAACGCTGACTTGTTTAATACTCATGTTGTTAATTTTCTTCGATTATTTAAATGCATTGAATCCGGTTACGTCCATACCGGTAATAAGTAAATGGATGTCGTGTGTACCTTCATAGGTGATCACACTTTCCAGGTTCATCATATGACGCATTACAGGATATTCACCGGTGATGCCCATTCCACCTAGCATCTGACGTGCATCTCTGCAAATGTTGGTAGCGATTTCACACGCGTTTCTTTTAGCCATGCTCACTTGTGCAGGGGTCACTTTTCCTTCATTCATCAACACGCCTAAACGCCAGTTCAGCAATTGGGCCTTGGTGATTTCGGTGACCATCTCCGCCAGTTTCTTTTGTTGTAACTGGAATCCACCGATTGGTTTTCCAAACTGAACACGCTCTTTACTATAGTTGAGTGCAGTATCATAACAATCCATCGCTGCCCCAATCGCACCCCAGGCAATACCAAAACGTGCTTTTGTCAAACAGCTCAATGGTCCTTTCAATCCTTTGATATTTGGAAGAATATTTTCTTTCGGAACTTTTACATTGTCAAAAACCAATTCACCGGTAGCACTTGCACGCAAACTCCATTTGCTGTGTGTTGTTGGTGTAGTGAAACCTTCCATGCCACGTTCTACGATGATACCTTGTATTTCACCGGCATCGTTCTTTGCCCAAACTACGGCCACTTGAGAGAATGGCGCGTTGCTAATCCACATTTTGGCACCGTTCAGAATAACATGATCGCCTGCATCTTTGAAATGGGTGAGCATACCGGCCGGATCAGAACCATGGTCAGGTTCGGTCAATCCAAAGCATCCCAACCATTCTCCGCTGGCCAACTTAGGAAGATATTTCATGCGTTGTGCTTCACTTCCAAACTGATAAATCGGGAACATCACCAAACTACCCTGTACGGAAGCAGTTGATCGAACACCGCTGTCACCACGCTCCAATTCCTGCATCATCAATCCGTAAGAGATATAGTCTAAACCGCCACCGCCGTATTGTTCAGGTACGGTTGGACCAAAGCATCCCAGTTCTCCCAATTGCTTTACAATGTGCTGCGGAAATTCAGCGCGTTGTGCATAATCTTCAATGATGGGAGAAATTTCTTTTTTTACATACTGACGAACGGTTTCACGAATGAGCTTGTGTTCTTCCGTTAATAATTCATCCACGCCGAAGTAGTCGGGAGATTGGAAAAGATCGGTTTTGGCTGCCATATCGCTTTTATTATTAGGTTGTTGTAATTTCGTTTGAACGCTGGCGCAAAGATAGGTCGAACGGTTTTTTTTCATTGCGACATTTGTGATTTTCTTTGTTTAATCCAATGAATCGAATACGCATGAATTTTAGACAGATTTATATGGCATTGTTGATGATTCTCTTGTTATGCGCTTGTAAAAAGCAAGTCATCGATACGCCGACGCCAACAGATACAGCCTATTATTTCCCACCGCTTACTGGAACGGAGTGGGAGCGGGTCAATCCGGTTCAATTGGGATGGGATACCGCCAAGTTGCGTGCTGCATTGGATTGGGCCATATCCAAACAATCGTATGGCATGGTAATTTTACACCATGGACGAATAGCTGCTGAAA
>JBILCT010000231.1:0-3156 GCA_044353025.1 Ferruginibacter sp.
CAAGTGGATCATACAAAAAGTGGATGATTCAGGTTCTATAGATCTTGTTTCGGGAGAAAAAAACTTCATCTTTTTTTACCGAAAAATTTTTGAGAAAAACTATGTCAATTTTTATGGTGCAGATGTTACCGAGAAAAATAAATTGAGGAGATCAGCACAGGAAAATTATGCGCGTTTACATAACTTCTTGGAATCAACCAATGATGCCTACTACATCGTTTATGCCAAACACGAAGAAAAAAATCTGGTTACTACGCAGTGGAATGAATTCTTTGGGTTTGATATAACAAAGTCAAAAGACATTTTTTTGGATAAAAGCAAATCCGTGATCAGTCAAACTGAGCATGAGCATTTGAATGCGATTCGAACCCTTAAAGTTGGTGAAAAACTTGCGCTTAGGTATCAAATTCAGAATCGTAAATCCGGAAAGAAATTCTGGCTTTCCGAAGTTATTGGTAAACATTATGACCTTGATTTGGATGATGTATACATCAGTGGTCGAATCACAAATGTGACTTCCGAAGAAACTTTTTCCATGAAGATTCAGGAAAGTGAAAAACGTTTCCGTAATCTGATGGATGCCGTTCCTGTAATGGTTTGGGTGTCTGATGAAACCAATCATGTGAATTATACCAATCGTGCCATGAAAGATTTTCTGGGATATGAAATGGAGCAGATCAAAGATGGAAACAGATTCATTCAAAAAATTCATCCGGATGACAAAAAAATAGCATTTGATGATTGGAACAAACACATAAAAAAACAACGAACGGCACAAACAGAATTCAGGATAAAAGATCAACGTGGTGTCTATCATCATGTTTTTGAAAAAGCAGTACCTCGTCATTATGATGATGGTGGATTTGCCGGATATATCGGTGCTTATTTCGATTTGACCAATGAGAAAAAATTCCAGGATTCACTAGCCACGGAGAAAGAAAAACTCGAACTCATTACGCGCAACTCACCGGATATTGTAATGCTGACTGATGAAGAAGGAATCATTGAATACATTTCTCCAACAGTAAAACGTTTACTTGGGGTTACAGAAAAAGAAATCATCGGTCAACACTTGGAAATTTTATTATGCGATGAATGCCGTGAACAATTGTCGGCTATGCAATGGCTTCAGAATCTGAAAAGAAACAACCAATTTGATTATCGGATGAAAACCAAATTAGGCAAGTTAATTTGGGTTGAATCCATTATACGAATCATTCGAAATGAAACAGGAGAAGGATACAAACTCTTGATGCATAATCGGGACATTGACAAAATCAAACAAGCGGAAATCATAGTTCGTGAAAAAGAACAGAAATACCGAATGTTATTCGAGAATATGCAACTCGGGGTGATGGAAGTGGATTTAAATGAAAAAATACAGTGGGTAAATCGTTCTTTTGAAGAGATGAGTGGGTATTCATTCAAATTTTTAAAGGGGAAAAATCCAAAAAGTATTTTTATCACCAATGATTTTGACATCAAGAAAATCGATGAAGTTGAAAAAACTAGAATGAAGGGTGAAGAGTCTATTTATGAGATTCAATTCCGTAAAAAACAAGGCGATTTGTTGAATGTTGTAATCAGTGGTTCTCCTATTATCAATTCGGAGGGTGCTGTGGTTGGATCAGTGGGAATTCATTGGGATGTTACCCATATTCGAAAAATGGAAAAATTGATCGAAGAGGAAAAAATAATTCGTCAGAAAGAAGTAATGCAAGCCACCCTGAAAGCCGAGGAGCAACAGCGGGAAATCATTGGTAATGAGCTACATGATGGCGTTGGACATATTCTTACTTATACCAGTCTTTTCTTGCAGATGGCTGCTGCAGAAGAAACGATTACACCCGCGCTCATTCAAAAAGCCAAAGACAAAGTGGAACAAGCCATACATGAGGTGCGACGAATATCAAGAAATCTTGTTCCGCCTGCCCTGATCGATCTGGGCTTAAAAGAAGCCATCATCGAACTGCTCAATCAATACGCCGGTGTGCGTGAAATCAAATTTGAACTGGATTGTAAAAAACAAGTGATTGCAGGAATCGATCTGAACGCTCAACGCAACATTTACCGAATGATTCAAGAGCTGATTCATAACACGATGAAACATACGGAATCAACCCATATTTCTTTGACATTCGCTAAAGATGATACACTGTTTAAAATTAACTATCACAACAACGGATCTGCCATTGAAATCGATCGAATAAAAAAAGGGATCGGCTTACAAAGCTTACAGAACAGAGCTTATTTTTATGACGGAGATTTGAAGATTGAATCCAATAAAAACAAGGGTACTTCATTCCTTATTGACTTACCTTTGAAAAACCTACTGAAAAATGACTAAAAAAATTACCATCATTATTTTCGACGACCATAATCTTGTAGCAGAGATGTGGTCCGAATTAATCAACTCCGATGAACGTTTTCATGTAGTTGGCATATGTAATGATACTACGGATGCTTCCATTGAATCCGTGAAAACCAAGCGTCCGGATGTGGTTATCATGGACATCAACATTCAACCCACCTCGGGCATTGATGCTACCAAACTGGTCAAGAAAGTTTCACCAGGCTCCAAAATCATTGGCGTTTCCATGCATAACCAACCCTCGTTCGCCAAGCGAATGCTTAAAAATGGAGCGCTGGGTTATGTGACCAAAAGCAGTCAGAAAAACGAAATGTTCGCTGCCATTCTAGCGGTTACAGAAGGAAAAATTTTCGTCTGCAAAGAAATTCAGGAAAACCTTGCCAAACAAGTATTTGAAGATGATGAAACCCCTGATATCAGTAAACTTTCCGAAAGAGAAATAGATGTGCTCAAACACATCAAAGAGGGGTTGTCTTCCAAAGAAATCGCCGAAAAATTATTCCTCTCCGCTCGAACTGTGGAAGTTCATCGTTCGAATATTCTCAAGAAATTAAACCTCAAGAACACCGCATCGCTCCTCAAGTTCATTCATAATTCCTCGCTGGATATCTAACCAACGGCTTCTTTGCTTTGAAAAGCAACATTTGTTCTTCGGAAAACTGCTTTTCGCGCTTTACCTTTGTATCATGCTCAAATTACTGGTAGAATTGTTTGTGCTCTATTTGATCTACAAACTCGTTTTTGAACTCATTATCCCGGTTTATCGTGCAACTAAACATATCCGG
>JBILCT010000127.1:0-4763 GCA_044353025.1 Ferruginibacter sp.
CAGTCATTATTTTTCTACATCTTTCTGTAACATCATACAAACTATTTCTTGTAGGAATAACTCTAAGGTCAAAATTTCCCCATGAATCCGTTAGCCAAATTAAATAAGCAGCAATGTTATCATTTTCCTTATAATAACATAATTCAGCTTTTCTCCAGCCATCTGACCAGCTAAGCTGGCTAATATAGCCTGAAGTTTCATAAGAAGCGTTGGGTTTAAATCCATATCCATCTCTTTGATCTCTTACCAAACGACCAGTAATGTATGTCACCATCTCATTGGTGGTAGGTATTGTCGTTTGTGCAAAAATATTAAGTGTGAAAAAAGAAAAGGAAAGTGAAATTAAAAAGTGTTTCATTATTAAATGATTTGATTTTTTATACAAATAATTGAATTCAATCAAAATTAATAAAAGCCGATTGAAAAAATATATTTAAAACAATATTATAAATTAATTTGTCACATATTTCTTCATTTACGCCCCTCCATCACACCCATTCCAAACAAGGCAAAGTCATATTTAACAGGGTCCTTCGGATCAAAGGATTTTAATGTATTGGTCAGTTCCACCGCCGTTTTCCAATCTGCCTTTGCCTGATCCAATAAACCCAATTGCTTCGAAACACGCATCACATGCAAGTCGAGTGGTATAACCAACTGACTCGGACGAATCTTTTTCCAGATTCCAAAATCAACGCCGTTTTTGTCTTGACGAACCATCCACCTTAAATACATGTTCAATCGTTTACATGCCGAGCCTCGTTCCGGTGTGCCCACATGTTTTTTCGTTCTCTCCGGCACATCCACTAACGAAAAAAATCGTTGATGAAATCCAGCCAATGAATGCTCCACCGTCTGGTCTTCCTTACTCAATCCAACCAAAAACGCTTCTTCCAAACTTTCATGTTTACGATAATGCGATTGAAAGAACTCCAGAAAATAAAAAAGATCAGTGGTTTGAAAAGTACGGTGTTTAAACTTCATCAATTTTATTCGATCGCGTTCAGTATGATGGATACAGTAATCGTAGGGTGCATGATCCATTAGCTGTATCAGCTCTAGCGTCTTTTTAATGATGGTTGTACGGTTTCCCCAAGCAAACATCGCTGCAAAAAATCCCGAAATCTCTCGATCCGCTTTTGTTGAAAATCGATGCGGAATAGCAATCGGATCCTGATCAATGAAAAAAGGCCGATTATATTCGGCCGTTTTCTTTTCTAAAAGTTCAAATAATTTTTCCTGACTCATCCGATCGCTTGATTCAAATCTTCTATCAGATCCTCGACATCTTCTATACCAATACTCAGCCTAATAAGTCCATCCGTCAAACCATTTTTAATTCGTTCTTCTCTGGGAATACTCGCGTGTGTCATGCTTGCAGGATGATTGATCAATGACTCCACGCCTCCTAAACTTTCTGCAAGCGAGAATACTTTGGTTGACGACAATACTTTCATGGCCGCTTCAACCGATTCATCCTTTAATGTAAAGCTCAACATGCCACCAAATCCACGCATCTGCTTTTTAGCAATGGCATAATTCGGATGATCTTCAAATCCGCACCAATATACTTTTCCTACTTTAGGATGTTGTCGCAAAAAATGTGCAATGGCAATGCCATTTTCACCATGTTGCTTCATGCGCACATGCAAGGTTTTAATACCACGCAATACCAGAAAACAATCAAATGGACCGGGAACGGCTCCGCAACTTTTCTGAATGAAATACAATTGCTCACGCAAAGTATCATCATTCATCACCAGCGCGCCCTGAATCACATCACTGTGTCCTCCCAGATATTTGGTGGAGGAGTGCATCACGATATCCGCGCCCAAATCCAATGGATTTTGTAAGTAGGGTGATGCGAACGTATTGTCTACACAAAGAATCGTTCCTGCTTTTTTTGAAATCGCAGCTACCGCTTCAATATCGGTGATGTTCATCAGCGGATTGGTAGGAGTTTCCAACCAAATCAATTTGGTTTTGTCAGTTAATGCCTGCGAAACATTCGCTGCATGTGTGGTATCCACATAAATAAAGCGGATTCCCATCTTCTCATAAATCTTAGTGAACAGTCGATAGGTTCCACCATACATATCACTTGCGGCAATCACCTCGTCACCGGGCACCAACAATTTCATTACGGCATCAGTTGCTGCCACACCACTTCCGAAAGCCAATCCGTGTTTTCCATTTTCAATAGCGGCCAAAGCTGTTTCCAAGGCAGTCCTGGTTGGATTTTGTGAACGCGCATATTCATAGCCTTTGTGCTGTCCAGGTGCCGATTGAACATAAGTGGATGTCTGAAATATCGGCGTCATAATAGCACCGGTCGAAGGATCAGGCTCTGCTCCTGCATGTATGAATCGAGTAGCGAGTTTTTTGTTCCGTAAGCTGTCTGAATGCATGTTTTTATTTTTGCACAAAAATAAGCATTGCGACGTTCAATCAGGTATTGCCTGATTTCAATTCGTCCAGTCTTTTTTGTAAATCAAACATCGCATCCCGCAAGCGGGCCGCTTCCATGAAATCGTATTCTTTCGCGGCTTTCTCCATTTTTTTCTTGAATTCTTTTACCCCCTTTTCAAGTTGTGGTATGGTTTGATATTCCATTTCCTCCTCTGCAACCAATCGTATTTTATCCGCTTCGGCCTGTTGAGCATAATGACTGGAAGGATCATATCCACGAACATCCAACACACTTCCTTGTGCCATCACCTGGTCTATCGTTTTTCTGACGGTCGTTGGCGTAATTCCATGCGCTTCATTATACTTCATCTGTTTATCTCGACGACGCTTGGTTTCATCAATCGTTCGTTGCATGCTGCCTGTAATCTTATCCGCATAAAAAATAACAAGTCCATCTGCGTTACGTGCAGCTCTGCCTGCCGTTTGCGTCAGACTGCGTTCATTACGCAAGAATCCTTCCTTATCTGCATCCATGATGGCCACCAATGATACTTCTGGCAGATCGAGTCCTTCTCTCAACAAGTTTACTCCCACCAACACATCAATATCACCCAAACGCAGTGAACGAAGAATTTCTACGCGATCCAAGGTGTCTACATCACTGTGTATATATGTAGAACGGACATCAATTTTTTCAAGATATCGGTGCATCTCTTCCGCCATGCGTTTAGTAAGTGTTGTAATCAATACGCGATCATTTCTTTGCACGCGCAAATCAATTTCATGGAGCAGATCATCGATTTGATTCAAGGTTGGACGAACCTCAATCGGGGGATCCAACAAACCGGTCGGACGAACCACTTGTTCAACCACAACACCTCCGCATTGTTGCAATTCATATTCGCCGGGAGTTGCGGAAACATAGATGGTTTGTTGAACCAATTGTTCGAATTCCTGAAAATTCTGCGGACGGTTATCCATGGCGGAAGGCAGACGGAATCCGTGTTCCACCAAAGTCAGTTTTCTGCTACGATCACCACCATACATTCCGCTGATTTGCGGAATGGTCTGATGACTTTCATCAATAATCGCAATAAAATCCTTGGGGAAATAATCCAATAAACAGAATGGTCTGGTGCCCGGTTTTCTCCGATCAAAAAATCGGGAATAGTTTTCAATACCGGTACAATAACCGAGCTCACGAATCATCTCCAAATCATAATTCACGCGTTCTTCGATGCGTTGCGCTTCTACGCGTTTACCAATCTCTTTGAAATAAGTGACCTGCGCCTGCATTTCATCCTGTATTTCATGAATCACTTGTGTGAGCACATCTTTAGGTGCCAGGTATAAATTGGCAGGGAAAATAGCAGCATGCTCCACCGAGCTAATTCGCTTTCCCGTGCTGAGTTCCAGGGTGTCAATTCGTTCAATTTCGTCTCCAAAAAAACAGATTCGATAACCGAAATCGACGTAAGGTAAATTGATATCAATGGTATCTCCTTTTACCCGAAAAGAACCACGTTCAAAATCACCCTCGCTTCTGTGATACAACGAATTGACCAACGCGTGTAAAAATCCTTGTCTGGAAATGACTTGCCCTTGTGTAATCCGAATAATCCCATTTTCATATTCGGTTGGATTGCCCATACCATAAATACAACTCACGCTAGCAACCACTACGATATCACGTCTACCACTCAGTAACTGGGCGGTTGCTTGCAAACGAAGCTTATCGAGCTCTTCGTTGATGCTTAGATCTTTTTCTATGTATGTATTTGTGACAGGGAGATATGCTTCCGGTTGATAGTAGTCGTAGTAAGATACAAAATAGCCAACTGCATTTTCAGGAAAGAACTGTTTGAATTCACCATACAGCTGAGCAACCAATGTTTTGTTATGTGTAAGTACAAGCGTTGGACGTTGAAGTTGCGCAATCACATTAGCCATGGTGAACGTCTTGCCGCTACCCGTTACTCCAAGCAAGGTTTGGTGTGTCTCGCCGTTTTGGATGCCTTCAACCAACTGTCGAATAGCTGACGGTTGATCACCGGCCGGTTCATATGGAGAAACGAGTTTGAAAGACATGCAGAGGCAAAGGTACAATGGTATGGACTGCAATAGTTGATCTAAGCAAATTTGAAAAACTATCGAAATCCGAAAATTAACGACACTGCTATTTTCTTCAAGGCCTTATTGAGTTAAATTTGTGACTTCAAATCAAGCGTATGATCAAAACAGGCAACCCAGTTATCAGTATTTATACAGAGATGACTCCGAATCCGGAGACCATGAAATTTGTGGCGAATAAATTGTTGTATCCCGGCAAAAGCATTGATTTTCCGGATGCGGAG
>JBILCT010000128.1:0-4752 GCA_044353025.1 Ferruginibacter sp.
TTTTCGCTCATCCAGCGCTTGCTGATCGTAACAAAGCGAGCGTCGTCCGGTAGGCGATTCCTTACTTGTGTCAATGAATATCAATGACTGATGTTGAGGATCTACTCCAACCAAAGCAGGTTCTCCTCCGGTTATTTCCATTTGATGAAGGGCGAAAAGTTTTTTCTGATCAGATTCAAGTTTAATTAAAATGCTGGTCCAATCTTCTTGAAGATGAATGTGTTTGAATGTTTCAAATCTTTTAAATAGGATTTGAATGAATGCTGATTGTTCTTTTTTATCAATTTGAATCATCTCAAATTTATGTTATGAGAATAATATATCAACTAGAACCTATAATTTAAAATTAGTACGGTTATCTCGGTCCGATATAAGTCAAAGTTTCTTGTATCAAACATCGTGGTCCAACTTGAATAACTGAAGGTTGGAAAATGTAATATTTTAAAAATATTTTTTTAGTGCCTGGATCGTATCGATTGGACCCACTCCAATCCAACGTCAAGTACCTACCACTTGATGACGCATAATTAGGCGCCCCTGTCCCTAAAGCCGGGTCGCCAACGAATGTAGCAGGATTAACCGGATCGCCATAATAGTTCTTGATTCCTGAGATTTGATTGGTACTCAAATTGAAATCGAGCTGTGTTCCTAAACTGGTATAATAAGTAAGTGCACCGTTAAACTTTACAACATATAATGGGGTAAAATCACCGTTTGCAAAAATTTTAATTGTAATCGAATTTGGACCGGTTGCTTCCAAATAATAATAATTAAACTGAGGCGTATATGGAGCTGAAATATCGGAGTTGGCATTATCCACCAAACTTCCCGTAGCAATATACAAGCCATCATATCTGTTGGTGACAGTAGCAGCAGGAAGTGTAGTGAAAGAGTAAACATCCCCATAGCTTGTACCGGCGCTATTTGTGGCGTATGCTCTACAATAATAGGTTGTATTGGGTACAAGACCTGTAATCAGATTTACAAAATTTCCGGTGTCATTGATCGGATCAATGGTTTTGTCAGGAGATTGAATCGTAGGTAATTCTGTTGAAGATGTTGTCCAGCAAAATCCTCTTGCGGTAATGGGACCGCTACCATCATCCGGTATATTTCCGTAAAAAAATGCAGTCGTGATTGCACGATTTGAAAAACCAGTGGTGGTTACAGAAGGCTCTATCGGTGATAAAAAACCAACTGTATAATTACCTGTGTTGTAATTAAAATTGATTTTATACAATCCAGATTTAGGCGGATTAGGAAATAGGAGTCCGAATTTTGAAAAAACACCTTGATCCCATGTGTCTGAAGCACTGTGAGATCCAAGCGAAGTTCCATCATCCAAGACTGCAAAATAACCATCACCATTAATGAAACGCACAGGCGCTTCGGCTTCATAAACTCCGGCAGATTTTCTTGGAAGTATCACTTGTTGTCCTATAAATACAACTCCAGATAATGTTAAGTTTCCTGTTGTGGGAGTATCTTTTAAAACAACCGGACACAAACCCCAAGAGGGCTTTTCGCCACACCAGCGGAAGTCATCTCCATCTGCACCGGGAGGAATCAACGTCCACGCAGATCCGTTCCAATACATCATTTGTCCGGGAGTTGTTCCATCAGGCAAGCCAGATTTATCTATCTTTTTCCAAATCGATCCATCATAAAACCAATATCCTTTATCTCCATCTGTCTGATAAACCATTAATCCCTCAGCAGGATTATTAATCGCCAACCGTTTAGCAGCTTTAACTCTGGATATCAATACCCCACGCGTGGAATCGCTGATATCTAATACTGCAGATGGATGAGGGGTTCTGGTTCCAATTCCAACTTGTTGACTATAAGTTAAAAGTGAAATCAATAAAAAGACAACCGAAAAAAGATATCTCATACAAGTACTAGATTTAAATAATCAATCGTCGAAGTTATCAAAAAACAAGTGGAAAAAGTTGAATAGTGATTTTCATTATTTAATCTCATGAATAAAATTCAAAAAGCCAGGAATGTAATGTGAAGCTTCATGACTACTTTGATTTGAATATTTGTTATTAAAAGGAATTTGAAATAAGTTCTCAATAAAAAACCGCCCCGAAGGGCGGTTTAACTTTGTTCGATAAATAAACTATCAATGATATTCCTGTAAGATCTTGTCTTTCGGATATTTGATCTGATAACTGAAGCGGATTTTTTTAGACTCACCCGGTTTCAAATTCAATTCCCAGTTCATGAGTCCTGTTTCCGTTTCCACATTGGCTTTGCCATCGTCTGTAACAGTCACCTCCACTTCTTTCACTTGGCTGACCGGGAATTGATCTTTGATATCAATATCAATTGCTTGCTTCTTATTGTTGCGCACCACGATTTCATAGGTATGCTGTTCAATTTTTGAATCTCCACGCTTCTTGGTTGTAAAATCTTTCACGCGCTTACGTTCGATGGCAATACGTTTATCTCTGCCGAGTGAAATCGTCAACGTGTCGTCTGTTGTGTTTGGATTGAGGTATGTTTTTCCGAGGAAAATATTATCCATGATGATGTTTGCATAGCCCGGCATCAAGTTCAAGCTGTCCCAATCAACTAATCTGGCTTGCAGGAAAGCATCCTGATCCATTTTCGGTACAGCCACATGACGATAACTTGCTTTGGCTCGTTCTTCCTTGATATTCACACTGTAGGTTTGACCATCCGAAGGAATATCGTACGGCAGATTGATTTCAAAGTTGACGTTCAGTTGACTTTCTTTCAACTGTAAATTTTGTGAAACATCTTTCGTTGTAGCACCTGTTGTCATTTTTTTGGTGGCGCGTTTATAGCTGCTGACATCTGCTTCAACAATATCCTCTGTTTGTACCCTCGGTGCCGCAGATAAAGCGGTGACAGCCACTTCAGCATAAACGATGGGCGCATAGAGATTCAAATAAAGTGGTGTGATCAACGGAATCGCCGTGCCTGCGTTTGGATTTCCTGTGCTCAAATTCAATCGTACTTGTTTCCAATCCAATCCAGTTGTTTGGAAAACATCCGCCTTGTACCCAATCTTGAATTCATTATCTAAACTTTTTACCCTTATATCATATCTTGGCATCCAACCGGCTTGTGCCGTATAATAATTGAAATCGAGGTTTACCGGACCGGCAATTTCCGACATCACCTGAACAATGAGCTGTCCGTATGATTTGGGTGCTTCTGTGGAAATATCTTTTGTATTCCATTCATTGATGCGTTGATTCACTTCATTGATGCTTTCCTGTACATCGTTTCTTTTTTGTTGGAGATCGTATGATGCTTGTTTGATGGCAACCAGCTTATCTGTGTAATAGTTGGTAAGTTTGATCAGCTCATCACTGACCAAGGTTTTTTTATCTGAATTATTAAAATTGTTTTCAATCAGGTATGCCATTTTCTGAAGAGCTTCCTGTTTGATAGATATATCATTGACGATCGCATTATACTGCCGTTGCAACCATTTGAGCGTGTCTAATAATTTAGTAGGCTGAGGAATCGGTTTAACAGGAGGATATACGGTGTGAACGCGATGTTTATATGACAGGATGGTTACATGCTCCGGACAAGAAAGCTGAAAAGTATTTGCATCCGGATAAAAAGCAACCTGATTGATGATTACTTCCTGAAAACCTTTAACCAGATTGGCTTTGGCGTTGTGTTGCAGGTCAGCACCCCTTCCATAATAAACGGTAGCGGAGGCCAATGTAGCCGTAGTGTTGATGGTGTCTCTTTTTTGGGCGATAACGGATTGAATTCCGAAACATAGCGCCAGCATCCAGTATTTTTTCATTGTTTTAAATTTAGTCGCAGCTTGATGCAGGAGTTTTTTGAATTGCACAAAGCGAAAAAAATATTTTTTATCGAAGTACCATTTGACGGTCTGCATCCAACCGAATTAATATAAATATCAGCACAGTGAATGTAATGAGCGATGAGCCCCCGTAACTCATGAGCGGAAGCGTGATGCCTATGACCGGCGCTAGTCCGATGGTCATACTGATATTGATGGCGATGTGAAAAAACAAAATAGCTGCCACACAATATGCATAGACTCTGCTAAAGGTACTTCGCTGTCGTTCGGCCAGATAAACAATACGCAACAACATGCCCAAATAGAGCAACATCAAAATGGTACAACCGACAAATCCAAAACTTTCACCCAACGAGGTAAAAATAAAATCCGTGTGTTGTTCGGGTACAAAATCTCCTTGGGTCTGTGTTCCTTTTAAAAATCCCTTTCCAAAAAATCCGCCGGATCCAATGGCGATTTTTGATTGTTTAACATTGTAATTCTCCGTCTCTGCTTTTGGTTTTTTGGATATGTTCTCTTTCAAAGAAACCGTTTCTTCAGCATATGGATTGTCTCTTCCAACCATACTGAATATACGGTCTGTCTGATATTTTTGAAAAACATGTTTGAACATGAATGGTACAGCCAATCCCACAAAAGCTGCACTTATAAACCAGGCCGTCACGATAATGCCTAAGATGGATCGATTTCTCTTGAGTTTCTTTTTAACGAAATAAAGAAAAACAAGGGGAATTACCGAAAGGCCAATCAAAAGCTGTGTTGTTGTAAAAAGCAGACTGGCAATCAATAAGATGCCGAGTGATGCACCTAAAATCAAATAAACCGGTGGGAAGCCTTCCCGATACATCGGCAAGAGGAAAGTGAAATAAACCAATGCCAAACCGGTTTCATTCTGTAAAATGGAAAACACCATTGGCAGTAAACAAAGTGTT
>JBILCT010000150.1:0-4256 GCA_044353025.1 Ferruginibacter sp.
GAAAAAGCCCAAATCGCCAATAGTAAGAAAGGAGATCTATTTATTTGTATTCACGCCGATTCTGGTCCATTAAAAACAGGTCGTCGTCAAGTAGGTACAAGAACCGTAACCCGTTACAAAGTATCAACCAGTGGTAAAGGAAAGAAAAAGAAGAAAATAAAAACCCCTTATCAGGTCGAAGAACCCGTTTATGAAACTTACAAAATGCCACTCACTAGAAGCGGAACCAGTGTTTGGATATTCGCTGCGCACAAAACCAGTGACAAGCTGAAAGCAATCATGAAGGAAACAGGAGAAACGGAGGAAGATTATGAAATTGAATCTGGAACTGATAGTGTGTTGAATAATTTTGATTTCAACACACCGGAAGGTATGACCATTGCTCAAATTTATGCGAAGCGTTACCAAGAAAAAAGTGATCGTTTGGCTGCTTATGTGAATGATGAAGTAGATAAAACAAATCGAGCTGCCTTGGGAGTCAACCAAAGACAAAAAGGAATTTGGGTGTTACAAGCGACCAATATGCCGGCTATCCTTATTGAGACTGGCTTTATTAACAATGCTGAAGATGAGCGTTATTTAAACAGTGATTCAGGTCAACAAGAATTGGCAGAAGCAATAACAAACGCGGTTATTCGATATAAGGCTCAAATGGAAAATCTGAATGGAAATCAATCGGCAAAATAGATTGCCTGAATGAAAAAAATATACCAGTGAAAATTAATAATGAAACTAAAGTTGGAATACTGGGGATCGTATCAATTACTCTATTGATTATTGGATTCCAGTTTTTAAAGGGAAATAAGTTATTCACCAAAACCATGATCCTTTACGCCCAATATGGTGATATCAGGGGATTGGCAGCATCCAATCCAATTATCATCAATGGCTTGCAGGTGGGTGTTGTGAACAAAATTGAGAATAGTAAGGACATGCGCAATATGCTTATTACTTTCGCCATCCATAAAGACATTGAAATACCAGATAATTCAATAGCTCATATCAATCCGAATCCACTTACCATAACCAAGATTGAAATAAAACTCGGTGATGCAACGTCATTTTTAAAAGATCAGGATACCATCATTACAGATTTTAGTGATGATTTTTTAGAAAATATCATCAATTCAAAAGTAGACCCATTGTTAGGGACAGTCAAAAGCACCGTTTCTTCGGTTGACTCTATTTTGATGCAAGCAAGTTCCGTATTGGATATTGAAAACAGACGCAATTTGGCACTGTCGATGAAAAATCTCCAGGCGATTTCCTCCTCACTCGTTTTGGCCTCCAAATCTTTGGAATCTGTACTGGATGCTAAGCAAGGTACGCTGGGTAAAACCCTCGACCACGTTGAAAAAATAACCAAGAATTTAGATGCGAATCAATCCAAAGTCAATCAAACTATACTTAATGTAGAAAAGACAAGTGAACAACTTGCCTCTCTGGATTTAAAAAAAACCTTGCAACAGGTAAACCAGGGTCTACAACAATTACAAACCACATTAACAAAATTAAACAATAAAGAAGGCACAGCCGGCTTGTTGATGAGCGATACCAGTCTTTACAGAAATCTCACCGCAACAACAAACAAAGTAAATGTTTTGCTGGATGACATCAGATTACATCCCGGACGCTATATCAACTTTTCCGTGTTTGGAAAAAAAACCAAGCAACAACCACTTTATACTCCATTGCCGGATACATTGCAAGCACCTTATTTACCTTGATAATCCAGAAAAACTAACTTATTCATTTCATGGTTCTCACACGTTTTTTTTTTGTCAGTTTTAGCTTACTGGCATGTTGGACTTTTCCAACATTGACCTCAGGTCAAGCACTCAATGCTATTTCAGATTCTTCTAATTTGCCAATTGAAATTTTATCTGCACGAAGTTTAAGACAAATCACTTTTTCAGACACGCTGAGTTTTCAAACCCTCGCAGGAAATGCAAGGGTACGTCAAGGGAATACTTTTTTATCGGGAGACAGTATTTCCATCAATCGAAATTCTGGCATTGTTGAAGTGTTTGGTCAAGTGCATATCAATGATGCAGATACGGTTCATGTTTACGCTCAATATTTGCGTTATTTAGGAAACGAGCAAACCGCTTATTTAAAAAAACAAGTAAAGCTTACGGATGGAAATTCTACATTAACAACGGAAGATCTAGTATACAACATTCCAACCGGTATTGCCAGTTATGAAACAGGTGGCAAAGTCATCAATGGCGGCACGATACTCACCAGTAAGAAAGCAACTTATTACTCAGATACAAGGGATGTTTTATTCAGCGATCGGGTAAAGTTAAAAGATCCTCAATATGATATGTTTGCGGATAGTTTAAGGTACAATACCGTTTTCAAAACAGCTTATTTTATTTCCGAAACGAATATTAAAACACCTGAAGGGAAAATTAAAACCAAATCAGGACGATATAATTTACAAACCGGTGAGGCATTATTTGATCAGGATACCAAATACCAAGACAGTTCAATTTCTATCCGTGGAGAAAGAATTGCCCTGGATAAAAAAAATGATATCATTCAAATCGAAGAGCATGGTATTTTAATAGATTCAGCCAATCAAGTGATGGTGTTGGCGAATCAAATTTTAATCAACAGAAAAGAAAAGACATTTTTGGCTACCAGAAAACCTGTCATGGTTTTTTACAGAGATAAGGACAGTACTTTTATAACAGCAGATACTTTATTTTCCGGAAAAAGAAAAGCAGACAGTACTGAATTATTCAATTCTCCCCGCTGGACAAGATGGGAAAACGGTACCGATAGCATTAAACCTGTGCTGCCGGATAGTATTTCATTTTTTACAGGATATCATCATGTAAGAATATACAGTGACTCTATCCAGGCGGTGAGCGACAGCATGTATTTTTCAGGGGTGGATTCGGTTTTCAAATTAATGAAATCGCCGATTTGCTGGAATGAAAACAACCAACTTTCCGGAGACACGATGTGGTTGTTTACCAAGAATAGTAAACCTGAAAGGTTACAAATTTTTAATCAGGCGATGCTGATTCAAAAAACAAATGCAGGTGTTTTTAACCAGGTTTCAGGCAAAACACTGAATGCCGAATTTCAGGATTCCAACATTGAATTTGCAAGAATCAAAGGGCAACCTGCGGAGAGTATCTATTATCCTGAGGATGAAAATCAACGATTGATTGGAATGAATTATTGTGAAGGTGAAGCGCTGGATGTTTTTTTCAATAAGAACCAAATTCAAAAAATTAAGTATATTCAAGATGTAAAGGGAACATTATACCCTATGAATATGATTCCACCCGGCAAAAACAAACTTAACAATGCAACGTGGACAGATGAAAATAGACCCAAAAGTAAATGGGAAATTTTTGAATAGTCGACGAATCGTTTTTATGATTAGGTCATTAACCATATTGTGCTTGCTTCTATCCACGCTGGGTTTGAGAAGTCAGGATTTTTTTACGGGTACCTGGGAGTTTCCTGCCGAAAAATCTACCTCTACAATGAAGGGCATTTTACAAATTGGTTATCCTGAAAAGAAAATGCTATACCCTGCCCGATTGACATTGACCACAGAAGGCAGAACATACTCACTACAATTTCTGTTGGTGAGAAAAGACATTCGTCGATTAGTCATCCAGTCTAAAAAATACTTAGAGGAGCCAATCAATAATCACTCATTGATTTTTTCAGATTTATGGAACGGCGAATTAGTGTTTTCCAAAAACATCCAAAACATTTCATTTTTTACAAGCGAGCGTATTCCTCCTACGAATCAAATAAACACTTCAAAAATCATTCAAAAATTGCCATCCGGCTTGCAAAAAGATGCCTTATCTCTGTTTCAATTCTTTTCGGCATCAGAAGATTCATGGATTAAAAAAAATGATTCGCCATGGATTGATGTTGCGGCTTATCAAATGCTTCAACCCAAACAAACCCCGACTTTTTTAGGTATCATGGATACTTTTTATGTTAATAGTCGAATGGGACAAGTTCACTTCAATAAAAACAAGGACATTGATATTTTTTCAGTTTATCTGAATGATAAAGCAGTGGTAGATCGTGTTGATGCCAAAAAAAGTCGAGATCCCGAAGATATAATGCTGGATACTGGAATTAATTTACTTGTATTATTTGCGGATGATTTTGGAAATAAAGATAAATCTACGGCTGGCATTGATGTTTATTTTGATGACTTAAAAAGAACATTATCATTCAGAGATACCCTTCATGAAGGAGGTACTGTGATT
>JBILCT010000008.1:0-15815 GCA_044353025.1 Ferruginibacter sp.
TGTTGCTATGGTGATATTAACGGGTTGTCCGTACAGTACATTCAAGCAACTTGATGAACAGCCTCAATTTCCTACGCAGCCTATTTTTTTGGGGATATGGAATGGAGTCTCAATCCATGAATCAAGTCGTAAGCGAACATCCGTAGAGCTTCAAATATCAGGTCAGGATGAATTTCATTATGGATTAAAGTTTATTGGTTTTTTTGGAAAAGTAGATCGAAAGAAACGACCGCTGCTTGATACAATTCAGGCAACAGCGTTTATGAGTCAGGTGGATCAACGAAATATACTCAACATAAAATCAGATGGCAGAACTTTTCTTGTTGTGTTTGAATATGATGAAAAGGACCAGATCAGCTTGTTACCGCTTGCAGAGCAGTTCACGAGTTTTTTTATTCAAAACAATGCAGATCTGAGAAAGGCGGTTTCCAATCATTTTAAAACGAGATTATTTCCTGCATTCGACGAAACATTTTGTTTGAGAAATATGCGGCGCGTTTCACAATCCATTCCCCAATAAAAAATTGCGGTGAAAAAATCGAGACTTTAACAGCATTCGAATGTCAAGAAAAATACTATTTCTGATTAACCCGATTTCGGGCACTCAAACCAAAAAAAGACTTGCTGAGTTGATTGATGCTGCCATGCGTAAATCCGGGATTGACTATACATGTCAACCGACAGATCCTACCGGAGAATATACCTTGCTGAGTGCAGAGCTGAATGCAAAAAAATGGACAGATGTGGTGGTGGCCGGAGGCGATGGATCTATTCACGCAGTGGCCTCTACATTGTTTGGAACCTCAGTTCGATTAGGGATCATACCAGCCGGATCGGGGAATGGGATGGCCTATGGAGCCGGAATTTCTTCCAATTGGAAACGAGCGATAGAGACCATCGTTAGAGGCAATGCATTTCCGACGGATGCTTATGAAGTGAATGGAATCAACGGTTGTATGTTGATGGGTTTAGGATATGATGCGCGTGTAGCAGCAGCATTTTTACACCAGCCCAAACGAGGATTTTGGACCTACCTACGAATTTGTTGGCAGCTTTTTTTTGAACAAGTGAATTTTAATTTGAAGATTACGACTGATGAAGGCGAGATGGATGGAAGCTTCTTTTTTGTTTCTGTTGCCAACAGTAATCAATTTGGAAATCGGATAACCATTGCTCCCAAGGCCAATATGCAAGATGGAAAATTAGATTTGATTTTGGTATCACAGGCATCCGCCATTAAAAAGATGATAGGTTTGATTCGGCAAATTTTATTTGGAAGACCATCGAGCTTGGAAAATGCAAAACAAAGCTCGGCGGTTGTTCGTTATGTTCAGGCGTGTTCAATCTGCATTGAAAACAATCAGTATGCACCAATACATGTGGATGGGGAGCCTAAACAATCGGTAGAAAAAATCCAAATTCGTGTAATAACAAAAGCGTTTAATGTTATCCGTTAGTGTTGGTCCTTAACAGATAAATCATGCCTGTTAAATTCAGCGCCAGCAGCATAGCAACAAATTGATGTGCAACTCCGAGGTAAATAAATGTATCAGGCGAAGTAGCTGTCAGCAAGGCAAAGATTCCAAGCAATACTTGTGTGCCAAGTAATCCCACAAAAACAAGACGCAATTTTCCAAAAAGCGGATGCGCGTTGTGACGGTTCGATTTGAAAAATAAGTACAATCCAAAAGCCAACAACAAATACGCAATGCTCCGATGAATAAATTGAACAGTCAGTGGATTGTAAATCAAATTCATCCAGCCGGGCGATTGTTCCATCCAGCCATCAGGAATGAACGCCCCTTGTATGTAAGGCCAGGTGGGTGCGGTTGCCGCCGCTTTCATGCCTGCCATGAATCCACCATAAATGAGTTGAACGATAAAAAACAACACGAACAAGAGAAAGCCATTGCGAAGTTTTTTATCAGATATTTTCTTTTCAAAAGCAGGCAACAACCGAAAACCAAACCAAGCGGTGTAAACCAATAAAACCAACGCTGCGATAAAGTGTGTGGTGAGTTCAACATGACCCACATAATACATTTCAGGCACCAATCCGCTTTTCACCATAATCCAACCAATGGCACCTTGAATACCTCCCAGGATAAACAAGATGATCATCGGTGTAACCATGCGTTGATCAAATTGTTTTTTAATCAAGAAATAGATAAATCCGAAGAGGAATACCAGCCCCATGGTTCTTGCCCAAACCCGATGAAACCATTCCCAGAAAAATATCCATTTGAATTCTTTGAGTGAAAAATGCGCATGCACATATTTAAACTGGTCTGTGTTTCTGTATTTATCAAATTCAAGTTGCCAGCTCGCTTCATCCAATGGAGGCAACATACCTGTGATGGGCTTCCATTCTGTGATGGAGAGTCCTGATTCTGTCAATCGGGTAATACCGCCCAAAAGCACCTGAATCAAAATCATGATTACGCCTAAGAATAGCCATTTGGCAATCAATGTTTGTCCGGATTTAGAATTGGTAAGCATGCCGCAAATTTAGCGCTCGCCCATGGAATATCATTGATCTGTATTTCAAAACCAATGAAAAATCAGACATTTGTTCAACCAAATGTTACTTCCATTTCATACATCGCCGAACACTTTGGAAGCCGGTATTGATGAAGCCGGCAGAGGTTGTTATGCGGGTCCGGTTTTCGCAGCGGCAGTGATTCTTCCGGTTGATTTTTCACATCCTTGGCTCAACGACAGTAAGCAGTTGAATGAAAAGAAAAGAGACTTGCTTCGTCCCATCATTGAATCGGAAGCCCTTGCATTTGCTGTTGCCCGAGTTGATCATGAAACAATCGACCAGATCAATATTTTACAAGCAACTTATCGAGCCATGCATGATGCCATTTCAAACCTGGCAATGCAGCCAAAACTATTATTGATTGATGGGAATCGTTTCAAACCTTTTTCAAACATAGCTCATGTATGTGTTGTGGGAGGCGATGGAAAATATGCCAGCATTGCAGCAGCAAGTATTTTGGCCAAAACTTACAGAGATGAATTCATGTTGAAGCTGGATGAAGAATACCCAGCATATGGTTGGAGAAGAAACAAAGGATATGGAACGGCCGAGCATCGCGATGCCATTGCAAAGCATGGACTTTCTTCCTATCATCGAAAAAGTTTTCAGATACAGCCGGTGCAAACGAAAATGTTTGATTAGAAGACTACTTTTTTGAAAATTTGAAGGATGATTATATAGCTGTCTGTTATTGGAATAAAATATTTGTGAGCTTGTAGTCCTAAATTTTCATTTCAAATTATACAAATGTTTAAATAGACATGGTTGTTTTCAGGCCATTTATATTTTGGCTTACTTGAAAAGTTTTTCAATATGCTTCCACTCTTCACTAAAGCTTAGATTTTTTTCTGTGATAGGTGAGAAAAAATGTTCACCTCCTTTAGCAGTACATTCCCCTATTTTGTGCCCCCCAGTCATTATGAATATGGGCTGTAAATTTTGCTTGTTTCTGGCATAATTACGCATCCGGTTTACAATTGCAAGCCATAAATCCCATTCCGCGGTTGACATAGATGCTCCGCAAATAATAACAGGATTCATGGTAAGTACATCATACCAATTTGTTTTTTGTACGTTTACTTTTTCCCTTTCTCTTGTTTTGGCTTTGTATCTTTTTCGGAGAATTTCTACCTCCTGACTATTGTGAGCGTATTTGCGTAATCCCAATAATATTGTATCCGGCTTTGTTACCGAACCGTGCGGATGCCAAAATCGAATGCTATTCACGTCATGGAATAGTGTACTGTTAAGGGGCTTCTTATTCTTGTCGTAATAGTCGCTATATTTATTTTGCAAGTTTTTCTTGCCCGTAATTAACTCCTCGATTTTTGTGTCAAAATTCAGATTGATAACATCGCTAACAAAATGATTGTTGAAAATACCTAGAGGATAATTAGTTTCCCATTTAGAAATGTCAATAGATTTAAGTTTTCCAGCTATCTTTTTAATAAGTTCATTTTCAACTTCAAGTGCAGGTTTGTCCTTTTTTAAATCGGCATGTTTGCAAATGATATTTTCAAAATCAAGGACATAATCGTTGGTTATTTTGGCCTTCTTGTTTACACTTCGCAATAAACTATGCCAGTCACTCAAAATGTTTTTGTCATCACTGGCTTGCCTATGAATACCTGATCCTAGTATAATTACAAATCTATTTTCGCCATTGGAGGATAAAACTTCTTGCTTGAAATATTTTTCTAGGTTTTTATATGGCATAAATTAAGACTATATAATTTCTATTGTTAATTACTAAGCTTGAATTTCAAGCTCTTATAAATGCAAAAACTAATCCTTGACAATTCGCACTGAAAAACCGCTAGGCTTATTGAGATTGCTCCTGTCAATACTGCTGGAATTGTAAGACAAAGTACGGCTCCAAGCGCTTTGAGAGAAATACCCAGTCGAGCTCCACCATATTCCGTAATATCCAGCATTGCCAATGCCTCCTAAATCGTTACGGCGGCCACCTGGGAGTCCGGTAAATCCGCTGCTATTAGTAGCACCCGTATTTGAACCCACCCATCCTGTTATGCTCTTTAATGCCAATCCTTCACTACCTGCTCCAACTTGAGTGGTTAAATAGTTTGTAAGCGTTGTCCACTCAGCATCCGTTGCCACATGCCATCCTTGTGGCGCCAAACCCCGTGGATCATTTACTGCATACCAGTTATATAATCTTCCATAAGTAGCTGCATATGAAGCACTGTCATTGTTGTACCAACACCAGGCACCGGTGGTCAGACTTTTCCATTGCGTAGCATTCGTTACTTGTGGAATGGGATCACCGTTTCTGTAACGTGCAACATCTAAATTTTTCGTGCTCCAGATTTGGGTACCGATAGTAACTGCAGGAATGCTTGTGTCTGCCATTGGTGTAGCTACAGTAGAAAAGGATCTCTCTTCGCCATAAGCCGTACCCACGCTGTTTGTTGCATACGCTCTCACGTAATAAGCAGTATTTGGTGTTAAACCATTGATATTACCTGTAAATGCTCCTGTGCCCGAGCCATTGGTTGTTTTTGTGCTTAGGGAGATGGTTGGATTCTGTGAAGTGCTCCATACCAATCCACGATCGGAGATGGATGCACCACCATCTGATGTGATATTTCCACCGGTTTGAGCAGCGGTTGTAGTGATAGATGAAATCGTGTCGGTACTAAGCGTGGGGACGGTTGTAACAATTGTAATAAGCGTATCCTTGACAACTCTAACATAGTATCCAAAATTTTTATAAAATCCAGAATTTCTTAAATAATTCTGTACATTTTGAAGAATATAATATGCTGAGCCGCCATCAACAGCGGGGCTTGAACTCCACCAATATGCTTGTGAACCAACAAAACTAAAAGTACTGGGATTGTATCGAGCGCCACCAGGAAGTCCAGAGAATCCGGTTGCATTGGAGCCGCCGGTAGGATTAGACCAACCTGTTGTACTCATTATTGCAGTACTTGTAGTCGTGCTAATTGTACAATTCCTGCAGGTAGTATCAGCATTAGGATCAGTATACTTTATTAAAATACCCCAGTCATTGTCTGAAGGGATATGCCATCCCTGTGGCGCCAACCCTCTAGCGTCATTAACTGCAAACCAATTATATATTTTACCGTAAATAGCTCCATAAGTAGCACTATCATTATTGTACCAGCACCAAGCACCTGTAGTCAAGTTTCTCCATTCGGTTGGGTCGGTAACCTGAGGTATCGGATCACCGTTGCGGTAACGTGCAACGCATAAATTTTTAGTGCTCCAAACTTGGCTACCAATAATTACGGAAGGTATGGTATTGTCTACCGGTGGATTGGGTATACTTGCCGTCGTTCCGTTGATATTTAACCAACGCCCCCCTTTAAATCCTTGCCACTCCCCATCTGTTCCACAATCCGTACAAAATATCATCAAGCCTGGTGCTGGATTAGCAATGGCGTTTCGTTGAGCAAACGTCATCCGTGGAGGTAAAAATCCACTGGTATTTGATGAAACTTCAAGCTTTGCGCTCGGATCAGGATTATTCGTACCTATACCTACATTTTGTGCGTAAGCGCTAGAAAATAGAATTGTAAAAACCCCTAAAAAGGATAACTTTTTCATCCGTTTATATTTTTGTGAAAATAATTAAAATGAATGATAGAAATAATATTTTATTTAATTATCATGAATACTTCGGTTTGATAATTTTTTTTCAAATTACTATTTACCTGTTCATGTGCACGCTAAATCAGATGATAACGAAAACAAACACAATTTGGAATATGCGGAGTGTAAACTTGTAGAAATTGTTCAGGCAAATAATAATCACTATTGAATGAAAAATAAATTCAAAAATTAAATAACTAAGAGATTGGTATCAGCGAAAAATATTGATGAATAAAAGCTCGAGTTCATTTTGATGACAAAAAAAAGAATATCATAAATATTCTGCCCGTACAAAAAAGAAACCCGGGTTTTAGAAAATATCATAACGTAACTGAGTTCATATAAAATTGTGCAGGATACACTATCTAATCACACCCGCGCCCTGTCTGGTAATTTCGGGTTCCGGTCCGGTACAATCTACTATGGTTGAAACTTCGGTTCCACCTATACCTCCGTCTAATATGGCGTCTACTTGTTTTCCAAAATGTTCTTGCATGTACACAGGATCGGTGTATTCTTCTACCCATTCGCCTGGAAGTGTAGTGCTGATGATGGGATTACCCAGTGCACCAATCAATTGCTGACAGATGGGATGGTCGGGTACGCGGATACCAATGGTTGACTTTTTGGACTGCATCAGTTTAGGAACCTCTTTACTAGCAGGCAGTATGAAAGTAAATGGACCGGGTATATGTGCTTTGATGAATCGAAACAAAGGGGTGTCCAGATTTTTGGCAAAATCGCTTAGATGACTGAGGTCGCGGCAGATCAGTGAAAACTGTGCTTTTGACGGGTCAATATTTTTTAAACGGCAAATTTTTTCAAATGCTTTCGGTTGGCGTAAGTCGCAGCCCAAGGCATAAATCGTGTCGGTGGGGTAAATGATGACACCGCCACCTCGAAGTAATTCAACGGTTTGACGGATCAGTCTTTCTTGTGGATGGGTGGGATGAAGATGAACTAACATACGACAATATAAAAACTATTCGCATGACAACTACTTATTTACATCATCAATCCTTTAATTTTGCGCCGAATCTTTTAAAATCATCTATATGTCACTGATTACAGTTGGAACCATGGCCTTTGATGCCATTGAAACCCCTTTTGGGAAAGTAGATAAAATCGTTGGCGGTTCTGCTACTTATGTGGCATATGCTGCCAGTCAGTTTTTAAAACCGGTCAACCAGATTTCCATCATTGGAAACGATTTCCCTGCGGAAGAGCTGGAATCATTAAAGAGCAGGGGTGTTAAACTGGATGGTGTTGAGCAGGTTCCTGATAAAAAATCATTTTTCTGGAGTGGCAAATATCATTTGGATATGAATACCCGCGATACCCTGGTGACAGATTTGAATGTGTTGGCTGATTTCAATCCTGTTGTTCCTGAATCCTTTCAGGGAAGCGAATTTTTGATGTTGGGCAATCTCATGCCTAAGTTACAAATGAGCGTCATTGACCAACTTAAAAACCGTCCGAAGCTCATCGTGATGGATACCATGAATTTCTGGATGGATGTTGCCATGGATGATTTGAAATTGGTATTGAAAAAAGTGGATGTATTGTTGGTGAATGATTCTGAAGCGCGTCAGCTGAGTGGTGAATTGTCGTTGGTAAAAGCAGCGCGGACTATCATGAACATGGGCCCTAAATTTTTGATCATTAAGAAGGGTGAGCATGGTGCTTTACTGTTTCATGAGAATCATGTGTTTTTCGCTCCGGCACTTCCTTTGGAAGAAGTATTTGATCCAACCGGTGCCGGTGATACATTCGCAGGTGGATTCATTGGACACCTTGCAAAGACAGAAGATATATCCTTCGATAATATGAAGCGTGCGATTATTGTAGGAAGTGCTATGGCCAGTTTCTGTGTTGAAAAATTTGGTCCTGAAAGACTGAAAGAAATCAGCAAGGAAGAGATTGACGCACGTATCCAGGAGTTTGTGCAATTGGTTAACTTCGATATAGACCTTATCTGACTCCATGCTAGAAATTTTGATTCTTATTTTTCTTACGAAAAAAATCGGTTTGTTGGCTGAACAAAAAGGCCTTCCTCCCGGTAAGTGGAAGAGGAGAACGGTATTTGCCTGGTTTTTCTTTGAGTTTTTTGGTGCTTTTTTAGGCATCATGATGTTTGGATTTGATCCTGAAAATATTTTTGGTCTCATGGCATTCGCTCTTGTACTTGCATTTGGAGGTTATTTACTGGTTCGAAGAACATTGGAAAATAAACCAGATCTTTTGGTTTAAACGTATTCGTTTTTCTGAGCTTGTAATTGCCAAAAGGGATCCACAGAATATAAGTTTTTGTAACACAATAAATGTTCAAAGATGAGAGTAGCCGTAGTAGGAGCCACCGGATTGGTGGGAACTAAAATGCTGGAGGTTTTGGCCCAACGTAATTTTCCTGTTACAGAATTGATTCCGGTAGCGTCAGAAAAATCAATCGGTAAGCAAGTTTCATTTCGTGGAGTTCAATATGATATCGTGGGTATGCAACAAGCGATAGACTTGAAGCCTGCTATTGCGTTGTTTTCTGCAGGAGGCAGTACTTCTCTGGAGTGGGCACTACGATTTGCGGCGGCGGGTATTCGTGTGATTGACAATTCAAGTGCCTGGCGAATGGATCCGAATAAGAAATTGGTAGTCCCGGAAGTGAATGCTAATACCTTGACTGAAGATGATTATATCATTGCCAATCCTAATTGCTCAACCATTCAGCTAGTGGTGGTTTTGAAGCCATTGCATGATCGTTACCGGATTCGAAGAGTGGTTGTGAGTACATATCAAAGCGTTACCGGAACGGGTGTTAAGGCGGTTCAACAGTTGATGAATGAACGTAAGGGAATTCAGGGTGAAATGGCCTACAAGTATCCAATTGATTTGAATGCTATCCCACAAATCGATGTGTTTCAGTCTAATGGATATACCAAAGAGGAAATGAAGATGACGAATGAAACCATGAAGATCATGGGAGATGAAAACATCAAACTAACGGCAACCTGTGTACGCATTCCAACCATCGGCGGACATAGTGAATCCGTGAATATTGAATTTGAAGCAGAAATTGATCTTACAGAAATAAAAAACATTTTATCAAAATCATCGGGTGTAGTGCTTTTGGATGATCCGTCTTTGTTTATTTATCCGATGCCGTTGTTGGCGCATGAAAAAGATGAGACTTTTGTTGGAAGATTAAGGTTGGATGAAACGCAGCCGCGTACGTTGAATGCCTGGATTGTGAGTGATAATTTACGCAAAGGAGCTGCCACCAATGCCATTCAGATTGCAGAGGAATTATTGAGCAAGGGGTGGGTATGATGATTTCTCAAAGACACTAAAACGTAATTGATACGATCATGTACGTGTTAATTGGCTGTAATGTGAAATGCAATTCATGAGTTATTGAAAGTAAATTCTACTATCTAAGCTTATGATTGTTCTTTTTCTTGAAGAACTCCATTTATTTTAATGCCATATTCAGAAATTTCCAGCGTGAGCACTTCATCTGTTCTTTGTTGTTGTTCCCATAAAGGCAAATAGAGTGCAGACATGAATTTTTCTTTGGAAGGGTATAATGCATGTACATCGGGATGTTGATTGAAATAACGTTCGGTCAGGGGCTCTCCCTGGAAAGTTATTTTGACAAGCGGTATTTTGTTTTGCTGATTTTTTATTGCGTCCATGATTAAAAATAAGATTTCATGATGATTTGATCGAGTAATTAAGAGAACGATGCTTGATCTACATAGGTATCCATGTTGTGCTTTCAAAAACAAATTGTTCGGTTGCTGATTTATCCAAAAACAATTTATAGTCGAATCTTGGATTGCCCGGAGCGATATAGCCCGGATAGTACAACGGAATTTTATTTTCAAGGCAATAGTGGTATTTCAACAACATCAACATTTTTCCGGGGGAATAAGCACGGTAATCGGGACAAAAGAAATTTTTTATACCGGCAATGGATTGTTCACCCAAATCAAAAATGCCTACCGCAATGAGTTTATTCTGGTCACGTACTTCAATCATTTGTGTTTCGTATATCCATCCATGCAGGTCCTCTAATAAATCGGGTAAACTTTGTGCAACTTCAAATTTTACCGAAGCGAGGTATCGCTGGTGTAATGATTCCAGCTCTTCGTTATATTGAAATGGTTTCACGCGTACCGAGAAGCCGTTCCATTTTTTAATGATTCCTTCGGAGGATTTCGATATTTTAATTTGGTCTACCTGATAACGAATCCAAATCACAGGCGTTGAAAGACCTTCTGTTTCGATATGATCTGTGGTGAATATTGCACCGCCATACCGATACCAGCCTTGGGAAAGAAACAGATCGAGCAGGGGTCCGCGTATCCCGGGAAGTCGAAGTACTGAAAACATGACAACAAGATAAGCATAGCCAAAAAATAATCGAAGACTTTGTAAAGGGCAGAAGAATTTACCTTTGTACAAAATAATTTTTATGCAATTACTTTCTACTGCTTTACCTGTTGCCATTGGGGCTGATCATGCGGGATATGTTTACAAAGCCGAGCTCATTCAATTTTTACACGACAAGGGGATATTAACCATTGATTTTGGTACAAATGGTCCGGATTCCGTTGACTATCCGGATCATGCACATCCGGTAGCTGAAGCGGTGGAAACAGGAAAAGCGGGCTTTGGCATTTTAATCTGTGGTAGTGCAAATGGCGTTGCCATTACCGCGAACAAGCATTCAGGTATTCGAGCGGCGATTTGCTGGGATACTCCTTTGGCTGTTTTGGCACGTCAGCATAACGACGCCAATGTATTGTGCATTCCGGCTCGTTTTGTAGATTTACCCAAGGCTTTGGAAATGTTGGAGTCGTTTGTGCAAACTCCATTTGAGGGAGGACGTCATGCCAATCGGGTCGAAAAAATAAAATGTTGTTAAGCATTGCTCGTTGATTAAAAACGAAACCGTCTATTTTATCCGCAGAAATTACAAAACATGAAACATACAAGTATTTTGGCAGTCTTCATTTTGCTTACACAATCACTCAGTGCGCAATTTGACCCTGTTAATCGATATACTCATCAGATATTGTCGATGAATCTGAAAAAACATTTGACTATTATAGCAAGCGACAGTTTTCAGGGAAGAGAAACCGGAACGATTGGTCAACGAATGGCTGCAGATTATCTGTCAAATGAATTCCGGAAAATCGGATTGAAAATGCCACAAGGGTTGAATCGCTATCAACAAATGTATCCATTGCAGAAAGACTCATTCGTTGCTTCAAAACTGAACATTGGAAACGAAACCCTTGAATCAATGGAGGACTTTTTGATACCGTTGCGAAGCAATCATTTTTTTGATATGCAGGCATCCGAGTTGGTATTTATGGGTTATGGCATCGATGAAAACTTGTACAATGATTATTTTGATAAAGACATCATCGGAAAAATTGCAGTGATGGTAACGGGAGAGCCTAAACGAAACGGAAAGTATTTTATTTCCGGTTCCGATAAAGCCAGTGATTGGAATTTGGAAAAAAAATTACGAAGGGCTTCTGAGGCAGGAGCAATAGGCGTTTTGTTTATTGAGCGTACGGATCAGAAGTTTTCAGAAAGACAAATTCGCAGAAATAAAAGCACTAGTATTTATCAGGTGTCGGTTAATCCGCCACAGCTTCCGCATGCGATGATTACATGGAAGACCGCCGTAAAATTTTTGCATAGTGATTTCGAAAGCATTGAAGGATTTGCCAAAGAGCAGTTGTTTTTAAATGAACATCGACCCGCGATGATTAAAAATGTTTCCATCAGTTTCACCAAGGAAAATCAGGTCATTGAGGCGAGCAATGTATTGGGAATAATAGAAGGTGATTCATTAAAGGATCAATTTGTTTTCTTGACGGCGCATTATGATCATTTAGGTATACAAGACGGAAAAATTTACAATGGAGCGGATGATGACGGAAGTGGTACGGTTTCTTTGATTGAAATGGCGAGGGTATTTATGAAAGCGAAAAAAGAGGGCATTAAGTTTACGAGAAGCATTGTATTTATGGCGGTAAGTGGAGAGGAAAAGGGTTTGTTGGGGAGCGAGTACTATGCAGACCATCCGGTTTTTCCTTTAGAGAATACCAGCGTTGATTTAAATATTGATATGATTGGACGTGTTGATACAGAACGAAAAAAAGCAGATACGCTCTCTTATATTTATGTAGTTGGGCACAACAAGCTGAGTACAGATTTACAAAAAATCAATGAGCGGGCAAACTACAAAAGCACCATGCTCACATTGGATTACAAGTTTGATGATCCGAATGATCCCAACAGAATTTACTATCGAAGCGATCACTACAACTTTGCTAAAAATGGCGTTCCGGTCTTGTTTTTTTATGATGGCATGCTACAATCCGATTATCATCAGCCAACGGATGATATAGAAAAAATCAACTGGCCTTTATTTGAACGCAGATTGAGAATGATATTCCACACGGCATGGGACATGGTTCAAATGCCCAAGATGCTGAAGCGTGATTTGTCTTTGAGAGATTGATTCAAGTTATATCCCTGAAAATTAAAAGCGAAATTCAATTTTACCTCTTACGGTTGGATGTTCCTTGCAATGGTATTGGAATACACCAATGGTATCTTTTTTATAGATCGCGTATTTAGCGGGCTGAATGGTTCTGGCCGGAAATGTGATGGTGTCGTCCGACACAATTGTATGTGCTACGTCCGTTTGATTTACAAAGGTGATCGAGGTTCCAATGGAAAGTTTGCTGGCTCCGGTAAGGTTATCCGGGGAGAATCCATTATCGACAATCGAGATGTATTGCGTAGTAACGCTACCACCGCTTTCGTTTTTTGGAATTTCGGAACTGCATGCGTAAAAAACCAATGCAATCGCAGAGAGTCCGAGTAAGCCATGGAGTTTATTGATCATAACCGTTAATTGGAGCAACAAATTACAAAAAAGCTTCAAAATGAGGAATTTTTAGTGTGGACAAGGGGAGTCAATTTTTTAAAAAGATGGAGTTTCACTGTTTGAAAAAACAATGTTATAGAGATTTAAATGATCTGTAAAAGAAATTTTGAGGATAAGATCTATGGTTTTCACTAAAAAAACTTCATAAAATGCCGTGGTTCGAACCAGGTTCGAACCACGGAAAAAATAGGGTTAAATCGCAAAAATTGTATCAAATTCTGCATAGATTAAATACCCTTCTAATAAATCAATAATATTAATTTTCAATGAAAAAAAATGACGTTAAAAACCACGTTTTTAATACATCAGATTCTGATAAAAAAAACGAAGTCATCAAAATCTGTTTAAATCATGCATAAGCAAACTGACTGAATAACTTTTTAAAACGAATTGATTCCATCATGCCCACAATGCAAAGGGGCTGCCTCATTCGAGGCAGCCCCTTTGCTATTTATAAAAAACAACTATTTAATCGGCTTGATTTCTTCAATCAGATTTTTGGCGCCGCCCAATTTGTCGATGCACCAAAGTACGTAACGTACATCCACACAAATCGTGCGATTCAGATCTTTGTCAAACTCGATCTTATGACTGAGGGCTTCGTAGTTTCCGTCGAATGCTAAACCAATCAGCTCGCCTTTTCCATTGATCACCGGACTTCCGCTGTTACCACCTGTGATATCGTTGGTGGTGATGAAAGCGATCACCAGGTCTTTGCGAACGGAGTCTGCATAAGGACCGAAATCCTTCTTGCGGAACATTTCCACTTGTTTGGAAGGAAGGTCGAATTCGTAATCACCCGGCTTATATTTTTCCAAAATACCTTTTGCGGTGGTCACATAATCGCAGAAGATGCCATCCCGTGGTTTGTAACTTTTTACATTACCATAGCTCACGCGCATGCTAAAATTCGCATCCGGATACATTTTTGCTGCGGCTTTCGGATCGCGCTCCATGATACCTTTCAGATAAGCTCTTCCAAGTTCGTTGTTTTTGTTCATGAAAGCTGAATACAACGAAGCGTATTGAGTATTGTAGTTTTTAATGAAAGCACTTGCAAAAACATACGCAGGATCTTCCTGTAAGCCGGCTGCGGTTGGGTTTGCTTTGAACGCATTCCATTTTTGTTCATCCAAAATCATGGTTTTGGCGAATACATCATTGGCCCATTTTTTGAAACTTGCTTCATCATTCAAATCGCCATAAACAGCGAGTTTTTCGTAAATGCCCGCTGGATGTTGCGCCGGATCTATGTCCTGATAGAAAGCACGGGCAACACCGGCTAAAATCTGACGATCACTGGGGATGTCTTCAGACTTCAAGAAACCTTGGCGTGCATCATCGATGGCTGCAACTGCTTTTTTAATGTCTTCTGCACTGGCATCCGTTTTTTTCAAAAGGGCTTCCAACGACATCAAATTAGATGCAAAGGAAATCAATGGAGAACCTTGTATTCCTTCACGCAGATATTGACGGTGCTTGCTGTAGGGAGTCCAGGCTGCATAATTCTTTTCGTATTCAGTGAAGATGTTTTCGTATTCTGATTTTCCTTTCGCCCAGGTATTGAAATCCTTTTCGTATTGTTGCTTTTTAGCGTAGGTATTGAATTTCACCAATTGCTTGGTTTCTCCGTCGAAGAATTTCCAATAGTTGGCGATGCCGGCGTAATCGGAAGCGAGTTTCAATTTTACTTCTGCACTTTTTACCATTTGCTCGTGCATGAATTTCAAACGCATATCGCGCAATGCTACCAAAGCAGGGTTTTCGATTTCATTTTTCAATTTGATACCAAAGCTGGTTTCATAGCGATTGGTACTACCTGGATAACCGTAGATCATCGCATAATCACCGTCTTTCAAACCTTTCATGCTTACAGGCAGAAAATGCTTAGGTTTCAGCGGAATGTTTTCTTTGTTGTATTCTGTTGGTTTTCCGTCTTTAGCTGCATAAACGCGGAAAATGGAGAAGTCGCCGGTATGACGAGGCCATTCCCAGTTGTCGGTATCACCGCCAAATTTTCCAATGCTCTCAGGAGGTGTTCCCACCAAACGAACATCCTTGTAAGTTTTAAAAACATACATGATGTATTGATTGTCTTTGAACATGCTGTAAATACGACCAGAGGTTCCGTTTTCCTTATCAGCTACTTTATCGGCGATGCCTTTGTAAACCTCTTGTAATTTCTTGGTGCGATCTGCCCAGCTCAAGCCTTTCAGTCCAGCTTCCACTTCTGCGGTCACGTCTACGATCTTATCCAGAAATTGAACGGTCAAGCCGGTTTTGATTTCCTGTTCTTTATTGTAAGCGTAGAAACCATCGCGGAGGTAGTTGTTTTCAACGCTGCTGGCTGTGGCAATGGCATCGTATCCGCAATGGTGATTGGTAAAAATCAGACCCTGATTGCTGACGATTTCACCGGTACAACCTCTTCCGAAGATGATGATGGCATCTTTGAGGGAAGATTTGTTGATGGAATACAATTGTTCTTTGGTGAGTTTTAGTCCGCGTTTCACCATGTTGTTGTAAACTTGTTTGCCCAGAAGCATGGGAAGCCACATGCCTTCGTCTGCCCGCGAGGTGAGCACCGAAACAAGCAGCAACATGGATACCAGTAATTTTTTCATTGTTTGTTTTTTAAATGTGGAATCTATTCATTGGAGCATGTCCAAT
>JBILCT010000302.1:0-2565 GCA_044353025.1 Ferruginibacter sp.
AGGGTTTAATGGTTTCAGGTTGACATCGTATCCTTGATGCAAACCTTAAACTTTAAACCTTAAACATTTTATATCCCTGTCCTCATGCGCCCTCTAATCCATCCGCATCTAAACAAAATAAAAAATGCTACTTAAAATAAACCTCCGTAGCACCGTACCCATAAAATGCATGGTGCTGATGCACAAAAGACTTTACATCTTTGTTTAGCTTCAATTTTTCGTGCACAGCATGACGTAATGCGCCTGTTCCGATGCCATGTATGATCATCAAGGACCGCTGACCGCTCCATACACATCGATCCAATTCTTTATCCAATCTTTGCATTTGTATCTCCAATATCTCGCCGGGATTCAACTGCTCCCATTGATCCATCAGTTTGTCGATATGTAAATCAATCAATGATTGAGCGGCAGGGATATCCCAACTCTGAGAAGACGATTGATGAAAACGGAATCCCGCTGTTTCTAATTTTGTCAAATCAACCTTGGGATCTTCCTGTTTGTCGGGATAATGAATAAACAAAGGGTAGTTTAAAGCAGGATCACCGGATGTTTGCAGCGCTTCAACCTGTTTGAATACCTGTTTGCCTTTGAGTTTGAGCGATGTTTCCCAATAGGGTGCTTTTCCTTTTTTAGGAGGATCCAAACTGAACTCAACCTGAAAAGAAGGGGTGTCATTCAAATCTTCAAAATCAATATCATGCAAGTAAAAATCCTCCAGTGAATGCAACAAACCACTCAGCTGAAAATTTTCATTCCCATGAAAGTTTAATTTGTACTGAAATCGATAAGCTTCCTCATTAAAATTCACGAGATAAATTTTAAACTTATCAACCTGTTCATCACCAAAAACATCTTTACCATAAACAGGAAATAGCTTGATAAAAACACCATCAGCCACTTTTTTACGAACAACCGTTTTTTCTTTTTTTACCTGATCGATGTGGATTTTCTTTTTCTCCGTTTCCTTCTTTTGGGTAAACATTTTGAAATATGGAAAATCTATCTGATCCATATATGCCGGAAACTTTACGCCCCTCACTTCAATCATCACCATTTTATCATTCAAAATCTCAATGACCTTGCCATCCTCATCCGAATGTAAAACCACGATACGATCTCCTACTTCATATTTCATTGGATCAATTAATTAATTCTAAACGATGAATGGGTTTAAGATTTCGACAAACGACTGTTTCTGATGCTGTAAGAAAAATAAATAATGAGTCCTACCAACAGCCAGCCGGCAAACCAAGCCCAGTTCATGGCTGTCATACCGGTCAATAAATACATACAAGTAACCAGTCCAAGCAGCGGAATCAAAGACCAATTTCGTATAAATGCACCTAGCGCAAGTATGATACAAATAATCCAGAAAATAATTGAAGAGATATTGAACGTGAGTTCAGCTTCTGTTCCTTTGAAGTTAAATAGTGCTGAAAAATAATGGGGAACCAGCCAATGAATCAAAAGTATAGCAGAGAAAACAATCAACGGAAAAATAAATTTGGCATTGATATAAGTCAAATGGAATTTTCCTTTTTCTTTTTCTTTTTTGGGTAACAACAATACACCTCCGCAAACCAATACAAACGCAAACAAAGTGGCGATACTGGTAAAATCCAGCACGAAAGTTTTATCTGTGAATAGAATGGGTAATCCAACCACCAATCCGGTGATGATGGTTGAAAAAGATGGGGTTTGAAATTTAGGATGTATGCGTTGAAAAATCGGAGGAAGCAATCCATCTCTGCTCATGCTCATCCAAATTCGGGGCTGTCCCATTTGAAATACCAGCAACACGCTAGTCATGGCAATCACTGCGCAAATAGCTACGAGCAATTGCATCCAAGGTATATTCAAATGTTGCGGTTCAAAAATAAAGGCCAATGGGTCGCCGACTCCCTCAAATTGTTGATAAGGAACTGCGCCACTTAATACCAGCGTAAGTAAAATATAAATGATCGTGCAGATGACCAGCGAATAAATCATGCCACGTGGCAAATCGCGTTGCGGGTTTTTGCTTTCCTCAGCCAAAACACTCACCGCATCAAAACCAATATAAGCGAAGAATACCCCAGCTACCGCAGCCATTACGCCACTGAATCCATTGGGCATGAATGCTCGTTCACCCGCCGGATTGGTAGGCATCCAATTTCCGGTAAGATCCATGTTCAATACACAATAACCACCAATCAAAATGATTAAAAACACCACAGCTAATTTTAGTATAACCATGCCATTGCTCATGTTTCTGCTCTCACGTACACCAATATACGCCAGCCAGGTGATCAGTACATTGATCATCAATGCAGGAAGATCAAGGATAATTCGAAATCCGGAAAGAGTGGGGGCATGATTCCATGCATCCAGCAATTCAGTATTGGTTGACTGTGCCTCAACGGCATGTTTTGCCTCCATATAACTGGTACACAAATACGCAGGTACATTCATTCCTACACGGTCCAACAATGAAGTGAAATAATCACTCCAGCTGAATGAAACATAAATATTACCAATTGAATATTCCATGATCAAGGCCCAGCCGATGATCCAGGCAAATAA
>JBILCT010000247.1:0-3024 GCA_044353025.1 Ferruginibacter sp.
CCAGCAGTCTTCTTTTTCTTTTTCCGGTTGTGCGTTTACGATGATACGAATCGCGAACAGGTCGTACACTTCTTCAAAGGATACGCCTTTGTTTTTGATTTTATTCCAGATGGAGTGAATGCTTTTAGGTCTGCCATATATATCGAAGTCTAATCCGGTTGCTTGTAATTTTTCTTTGAGGGGTTTGATGAAGTCGTTGATATATCGGGTGCGTTCACGTTTTGTTTCCTGTAGTTTTTTGGCGATGAAACGATAGGAGTCAGATTCCATGTATTTCATGGAGAGGTCTTCCATTTCGGTTTTGATGGTGTATAGTCCCATACGGTGGGCGAGGGGAGCATATACATATACCGTTTCGGAGGCGATTTTGAGTTGTTTTTCTCGTTTCAGACTATCGAGGGTACGCATGTTATGCAGACGGTCGGCCAGTTTGATGAGGATGACTCGTGGGTCGTCTGTAAGGGTAAGCAGGATTTTTCGAAAGTTCTCCGCCTGTTGTGATGTATTGGTATCCATCACGGTGGCAATTTTGGTCAGACCGTCTACAATTTTGGCGATTTCATTTCCGAATTCGCGTTGAATGTCTTCGAGGGTGATATCGGTATCTTCTACTGTATCGTGAAGCAATGCGCAAATGCTGCTTCGAATGCCCAAGCCAATTTCTTCTACGCATATTTTTGCGACGGCCAGTGGGTGAAGAATGTAGGGCTCTCCACTTTTACGGCGCATGGTTTTATGAGCATCCACGGCCATTTCGAAAGCGGTACGTAGCAGGGTTTTGTCTCCGGGTTTCATTTTCTGTTTAAGTACGCGCAGGAGTGCGCGGTATTGCCGGAGAATTTCTTTTTTTTCTTCTTCTTCGTTCAGGGTGTAAGGGGCCGGTATCGTTGAATCTGTGGTCATGCTTTACAAAGTTAATCAGAAAACAAGGTGTAAAGGAGGGTCCCCGAGCGAGATTTCGATTTACGTGGCTGATTTTTGGGGGTAAAACCTTACCTTTGCTTCCCGTTTGAAAACGGAACTGCGGATGTGGCGAAATTGGCAGACGCACCAGACTTAGGATCTGGCGCCGTAAGGCATGTAGGTTCGACCCCTATCATCCGCACTTTTTTTGGGCAATATTTGGTTGTCTATTTCAAAAATCAATTTGTACATGGCGAACGTAACACGTGAAAACATTGGATTGCTGACGGATAAACTGACGGTCAGCGTATCGCAACAAGATTATTTGTCCGGGTTTGAAAAGAAGTTGAAGGAGTATGGCAAAACGGCCAACATTCCAGGGTTTCGGAAGGGGATGGTACCGGTTGGTATGATTCGCAAGATGTATGGTGCATCTATTTTTCAGGAGGAGGTATTGCGCGCCGCAGAAAAGGAATTGTTTACTTATTTGAATGAAACCAAGCCGGATATTTTTGCTCAGCCGTTACCGATGGCAGGGGAGCAGTTTTCTTTCAACATGAACGAGCCGGGCGACTATGCTTTGTCGTTTGAAATTGGATTGAAACCGGAGGTGAATATGCCTGAATTGTCGAAAATGAAATTGACGATGCATCGTGTAACTGTTTCTGATGACATGGTAAATGAGGAAATTGATCGTTTAAGAATTAAGGGTGGACAGATGACTGAGCCGGAAACCATTGATCAGGCGGAGAATGTAATCAATGCGTTGTTTACGGAAACGGATAAAGAAGGCAACGCAATTGAAGGCGGTATTTGCAAGGAAAATTCTTTGTTGCTGAAATATTTCACCCCGAAGATGCAGAAGCAATTGATGGGAAAGAAAATGGCGGATTGCTTGGTCTTTTCTTTGAAGGATACGTTTGAGGGAGAGCAATTGGATGCTGTATTGCATGATTTGGGATTGGATAAAAACGATGTGGCATCAAAAGAAAAGCATTTCAAGTTGGATATCGTAAAGATCGGATTGATTACGAAACGCGATTTGGATGAGGCGTTTTTTGGGGAGGTATATCCTGGTAAGGGAATTCAAAGCGAGGCTGATTTTCGTTCGGCTTTAATGCAGGATATCGAATCATATTGGAACAGTCAGTCGCGTAATCAGTTGCACGATCAATTGTATCATGCTTTATTGGATCATACGCCGATGGAGTTTCCGGAGGCATTTTTGAAGCGTTGGTTGCAAACGGGAGGAGACAAGCCTAAGACGGCGGAGGAGGCTGAGCATGAGTTTCCGACATTCAAGAATCAATTGAAGTGGACGTTGATCAGTGACAAGGTTATTACTGAAGAGAAGTTGGAAGTAAAGGCAGAAGATATTCGCGAGCACATGCGTATTGATGTGATGCGTTATTTTGGTCAGATGGGTATGGGAGAGCAGATGGATTGGCTGGAGAGTTATTTAGATCGTATGATGAAGGATGAGAAGCAGGTGGATGCGACGTATCGTCGATTGATTACAGAGCGCTTGTTCGATCATTTGGAAAAATCAGTGAAGCCGGCTGAGAAAACGGTGACACCAGCGGAATTGGATGCGATGCAACATCATCATGCACATTGATTGTAAAACTGATAAGATATGAGACCTCGGGAAACCGGGGTCTTTTTTTGTGTATGGGTAAAAGGCGGGAGGATTAAGATTGTTTTTATGAAGATGCCTGGAGCAATTAAATCAGTGATAAAATTTCATTTTTTGATTGGTGTGATTTTGACTTGCCCACGGTTTAAACCGTGGGCAAAAATCCTTCAAAAAAAATTGAATGTGCATGTTAAAAAAACAATTTTTCATGCTTTTTTAAACGACACCTCCCAATCAACATCAGCTAATTTGCACCCATGTCAATCAGCAAAATTTTTATCCACGCTGTTTTTTCCACCAAAGAAAGAAAGCCACTGATCTCTCCTGAAATTGAAAAGAAAATATATTCCTGCCTGTACCGTGAGTTCTCTGAATTGGGATGCAGATTGATGATTGTAAATGGACTCCAAGATCATATCCATTGTCTGTTTACTTTAAACGCGCAAAAATCAGTCTCTGAAATAATCAAGCACGTCAAAGGATCT
>JBILCT010000129.1:0-4704 GCA_044353025.1 Ferruginibacter sp.
TGGAAGGTTGGATTGAAATGATCCGATCGAACCAACAGCCCGAGCGTGCATTGTCTGAAATTAATAAAGACCTCGACCGACTTAAACTCATTACCGACCGGTTCAGCAAAATTGGCTCTTCTCCCAAACTGGAAAATACCCGATTGCTTCCGCAGTTGACACAAATGGTGGAGTATATTCGTCGACGTTCCAGTGATAGAGTGGCTATTTTGTTGGAACATAAATTACCGGACAATTTTACCATCGCCCTGAATGCACCTTTGTTTGATTGGGTGATGGAGAATCTTTTGAAAAACGCTTTGGATGCTATTGGCGGACAAGGACAAATCAACATCCGTGCAACCCAAAAAGAAAATATGATTTGGATAGATGTGCAGGATTCAGGAATTGGCATTCCTCCCAAGCATCTTAAGCAAGTTTTTAAGCCGGGTTTTACAACCAAAAAACGGGGATGGGGACTGGGGTTACCACTCAGTAAACGAATCATCGAACAATACCATAAAGGGAAGCTCTTCATTTTGAATAGTGAGCCGAGCAAAGGAACTACGTTTAGGATACAGTTGCCTGCCTATAAAACTTAAAATCCAATCCTCTTTTTCTATTTATCTTCAATCATTTACCTTTGCACCGAAATGAAAAATTTTCTTTCAAATGCGGCGATGGCGAAATTGGTAGACGCACTACTTTGAGGTGGTAGCGCCCGAAAGGGTGTGGGAGTTCGAATCTCCTTTGCCGCACAACAAAAAGTCCTGTATGATTTCATACGGGACTTTTGCTTTTTCTGCGAAGCAAGTCAAACTTGACTGAGCAAGAAAAGCAAAAGGAACGACGAGCGCAGCGAGATGGGCTTTTTTGTTGTAAGCCCCCCTTATCATCCGAGCGCAGCGAGGGTAATCTCCTTTGCCGCACAACAAAAAGTCCTGTATGATTTCATACGGGACTTTTGCTTTTTCTGCGAAGCAAGTCAAACTTGACTGAGCAAGAAAAGCAAAAGGAACGACGAGCGCAGCGAGATGGGCTTTTTTGTTGTAAGCCCCCCTTATCATCCGAGTGCAGCGAGGGTAATCTCCTTTGCCGCACATAAAAAAACGTTCTGTTTTCTGCAGAACGTTTTTTAAGGAATCTTTTGTTGAAATCAGCCCTTATTGGCCAATTGACCGCAGGCTGCGTCAATATCCTTACCCCGACTTCTGCGTACACGCACATTCACCCGATGTTGAGCTAAAAATTGCGTGAACAGTTCCGTTTGATCATCTTCCGGCTTTTGAAAATCAACCCCATCGATCGGATTGTATTCAATGACATTAATCAAATGCGTTGGAATGCGCCGATATATTTTCATCAAGTCTTGTGCATCTTCCAGACTGTCGTTGCGATCTCTGAACAAGATATATTCCAACGTGATGTCGTTCTTTGTTTTTTGATAGAAATAATTCAAAGCATCTATCAGCTGATCAATGCTGTTGGATTCATTGATGGGCATGATGGCATCACGCTTCTCATCTGAAGGTGCATGCAATGAGAGTGCCAGATTAAACCGAACCTGATCATCGCCCAGCTGACGGATCATTTTCGCAACACCGGCAGTGGATACTGTGATTCGCTTCGGACTCATATTCAATCCATCCGGTGCTGTGATCCGATCAATAGATTTCAAAACATTCCTGTAATTGAGCAGTGGCTCACCCATTCCCATGAATACGATATTGGATAGTTTTTTCTGATATGATTGTTCACATTGTTCATTCAAGATGGCCACCTGGTCATAAATTTCTTCAAATTCAAGATTGCGTTTACGATCCATTTTTCCCGTGGCACAAAAAGCACATGTCAAACTGCAACCGATCTGAGAGGAAACGCAGGCGGTGAATCGTTTTTCCGTTGGAATCAATACCCCTTCAATCAAATGATCGTCGTGTGTGCGAAAACGTGACTTGATGGTTCCGTCTGCACTGTATTGTGTTGTATCAACCCGAATGGCATTCAAGGTGAAATCTGTAGCCAGTTTTTTGCGTAAATCCTGCGATAGATTGGTCATGTCTTCAAAACTCCGCACATTGTTTTTCCAGAGCCACTCATACGTTTGTATGGCGCGAAACTTCTTGTCACCAATCGATTCGAAATAGGTTTTGAGTTCAGGCAGCGTCAAACTACGGATAGCAGTACGTTCATTCATGGTGCAAAGTTAAGTAAAGGGAGTAGTGATTGAACTTGAAATCCAATTCGATACTTCTCTTACAACGGGCTTTCCCTTATCTTTGCCGAAATTTTCAATCCATTTATTATGTCTGTATTAGTTAATAAAGATTCTCGCGTTATCGTACAAGGATTTACCGGTACGGAAGGTACATTCCATGCGACTCAAATGATTGAGTACGGAACCCAGGTTGTTGGTGGGGTTACGCCCGGTAAAGGTGGCACGATGCATTTGGATCGTCCGGTGTTCAACACCGTGGCCGATGCGGTAAAACAAGCCGGTGCCAATGTGAGTATCATATTTGTTCCACCTGCATTTGCGGCGGATGCCATCATGGAAGCTACCGAAGCAGGCATTGCATTGGTTGTTTGTATCACGGAAGGTATTCCGGTACAAGACATGGTTCGTGTAAAAAATTATTTACAGGGAACCAATACCCGTCTGATCGGACCAAACTGTCCGGGTGTTATAACGGCAGAAGAATGTAAAGTGGGAATCATGCCAGGTTTCATTTTCAAAAAAGGAAAAATAGGGATCGTTTCCAAATCAGGTACGCTTACTTATGAAGCGGCTGATCAGGTGGCGAAGGCAGGAATGGGCATTTCGACTGCAATCGGTATTGGTGGTGACCCAATTATCGGAACAACTACCAAACAAGCGGTTGAATTATTGATGAACGACGATGAAACCGAAGCTATTGTGATGATTGGTGAAATTGGTGGAGGGATGGAAGCTGAAGCAGCGCACTATATCAAATCTACCGGAAATAAAAAGCCGGTGGTAGGTTTCATTGCAGGACAAACGGCTCCTCCCGGACGCCGCATGGGTCATGCCGGTGCCATTGTAGGGGGTGCAGACGATACCGCTGCTGCCAAAATGAAAATCATGCAAGAATGTGGTATACATGTGGTGGCTAGTCCGGCGGATATTGGTAAAACCATGGCTGAAGCCCTGAAAAAATAATTCATCTTTTTTATTCAAAAACTCCGTGTTCACACGGAGTTTTTTTTTGACATTGAACTACATTCGCTCTATGCAAAACGAAAATATTTATGAGATTCCGCTGAAATATCGGAAGTTGGAAAACTTACATATTGTATTTTGGCTGTTGAAAGATGTGGCTTGGTGTATGATCTGGAAGCCCCTTGGAATCTTCATGATTTTTCCTACTTTATTCATATCCATACTTATTGCAAAACGCACATGGAATTTCGTTAGCGAACGATTTCACAATTTGGCCATCACTTGCTGGATCAGCGCCAACAGTTATTGGATGATCAGTGAATTCGCTGAATTTGACAGCATGGCTGTTTGGGGAGTAATCACATACAAACACTTTGCCTTGATTCCATTTTTACTGGGCATGTTACTGCTTTTATATTATTACATGTGGTGGAAACCTCGTCATGAAGATCAACTGGAAACGATGTAAGGCAGCCACTTAACGGAGGGAGATTGTACTATATGTAAGGTGGAGGTTAGTTTGTTTTGATTGGAATCAGTCTTAAAAGTGTTTATTTGCGTATAATAACCATGATACAAGGATGTTAACTGGTCAAGTTAAAAATTGTTTTTTTCCTTGTCACTTTTTGCCGACGGTTTAAACCGTCGGCAAAGGTAAAATGATAACCAATTAATGAATGGTTGATCATTAAAATTTACCCATACCTAATTCAATTCACTGAACCCTTAACTGCAAACGGAATAATTTCCAGCTGATTGTTCAATTAAATCAATTCAATGGCATGGTTCCAATGCCATGGTTCGAACCGGGTTCGAACCACTGCTTAGCTGAAAATAACACTGTTTTCCGTTGAAAAAAGCGAATCATTTTATTGATCCATATAGAACTTATCAATAGCAATTATATTTCATTTCTATCACTCGATTAAATTTTGCGAACCCCTCAAAATCATAGTCAATTATTTCAACAGAAAAATCATAGTTCAAAACGACCGTCTTAGGAAAGTGAACAAACACAACACATCAATTACCACCCGCCCCCTGTGCTTTCCCACTCGTTTTCATAAAGCACGCATGCTGATTTTCGCTTACTTTTGTGGCCTTAATTCTATTCCATGTTCAGATCTCATACCTGTGGCGAATTGCGGATGCAACATTGCGGAGAAACCATTCAATTAGCCGGCTGGATTCAAACCATTCGGAAATTCGGTAGCATCACCTTCCTGGACCTTCGCGATCGCTACGGACTTACCCAACTTGTTTTTGAAGAAGCACTTAATACCCAATTAGAATCAAATCCACTTGGTAGAGAATTCGTGATACAAGTCAACGGAACAGTACGCGAACGAACCAACAAGAATCCCAATATGCCAACCGGTGATGTGGAGTTGATAGTCGCTGATTTTAAAATATTAAACGCAGCTCAAACTCCACCATTTACCATTCAGGATGATACAGATGGCGGCGATGACCTCCGCATGAAATATCGCTTCCTCGACCTGCGAAGAAATGCGGTTCGAAAAAATCTGGAGCTACGCTACGCT
>JBILCT010000130.1:0-4690 GCA_044353025.1 Ferruginibacter sp.
TGCAGCCATTTTTTATGCTTCTGTTTTTTCTGCCAAAGTTTTATTGGGTAGCGCTACACCCTCTGTTGAGTCTTACTTCAATACAACCCATCAAAAATATGGACGAGTTGAATTGACCGAGCGGTTCGGGGGTATAGAAATGCCGCACATTGAAACCGTTTCAAATCGTAATCCCGAAAACAAACAAAGAGTTGTTCTGACAGATTTATTACAGCGAACCATCCAAACAACACTTGAGCAAAAACAACAAGTGATACTTTTCCAAAACCGAAGAGGGTATCATCCATATCTGCTTTGTGCCGCATGCTCACATATTCCTCAATGTAAACATTGTGATGTTTCGCTTACGTTGCATAAATACAGTAACAAGCTGCATTGTCATTATTGCGGGAGTACATATCCAAAATTGAATGCCTGCATCGCTTGTGGCAGCTCCGGATGGGATGAAAAGAATTTTGGAACAGAAAAAATTGAAGAAACATTGATTGAATTGTTTCCTCAAGCACGAATTGCGAGAATGGATATAGACAGTGTAAAAGGAAAACATGCACACGAAACCTTGATTCAACAATTTGAACAACATAAAATTGATATTTTAGTTGGAACACAGATGGTGGTAAAAGGACTAGATTTCGAACGGGTGAAAGTGGTAGGTATCATTGATGCAGATGGACTTTTGAATTTCGCAGACTTTCGTGTGCACGAACGCGCATTTCAATTGATGGAACAGGTGAGTGGCAGAGCTGGAAGAAAAGGAGAACAGGGGTTGGTTATTTTACAATCTTCCCGTGAACAACATCCCATTATCTCTTTGGTAAGGCAGCACGACTACAAAGGGTTCTACCAGCTTGAAATCCGAGATAGAGAAACTTTTTTATATCCGCCTTTCAGCAGATTGATTCGGTTGAGTATACAACACAAAGACAAACAAAAAACCAATGAAGCGGCAGAAGCACTGGCCCATTCTTTAAGATCTGATTTTAAAGAACTGATTACCGGTCCGGCGGAACCAATCATTCCCAGATTGAGAAATGTTTATCGAATGGAGATATTGATTCGAATGCAAAAAAATCAATCGAATGCGAATATGAAAAATGTCATTAACAGACATATACAATTATTGCAATCATCTTCCAGATACAAATCAATCCGTATTATTGCAGACGTCGATCCATTCTAAAATTATGTTCTCAGAAAATTTTTCCCTACAATCACTAAATACGTTTGGCATGAAAGTACATGCCAGATATTTCGCTACTTTTCAAAATGTTGATACGCTCAGATATTTATTGAAACAGCCGACTTGCAAAGAATATCCTTTGCTGATTTTAGGGGGAGGAAGTAATATTTTATTTACCACCGATTTTCAGGGTGTTGTACTAAAAAACGAAATAACAGGAATTCAGCTTGAACGTGAAGATGAACAATATTACTACGTTAGGGCAGGCGCCGGAGTTGTTTGGCATGAATTGGTCATGAAAACCTTGGCGTCGGGATATTTTGGATTGGAAAACATGGCTCTGATTCCCGGATCTGTTGGCGCAGCGCCCATGCAGAATATCGGTGCCTATGGTGTTGAATTGAAGGATGTTTTTGATTCGTTGGAAGCCATACGTATCTCAGATGGTGAGCTGGTTGTTTTTTCAAAAGACCAATGTGCATTTGGATATCGGGAAAGTGTTTTTAAAAATGTCTGCAAAGGACAATATGTGATTGTTTCCGTATTATTCCGGTTGAATAAAAAACCAATTTTAAAAACACATTACGGTAATATTGAAGCGGAGCTCTTCGGAATGCCGGAAACAGAAATAAATCCGATTGCTGTGGCGCGTGCAGTTATGCGTATCCGTGAGTCGAAACTTCCTGATCCTGCTTTGATCGGTAACGCCGGAAGTTTTTTCAAGAATCCGGAAATACCATTGGTAGATTACGAGCGCTTGAAACTTTTTTATCCTGATTTAGTTGCCTATCCGGTTGGTAATGAAAAAATGAAATTAGCTGCAGGGTGGTTGATAGAAAAAGCAGGATGGAAAGGAGTGCGGAAAGGCAATGCGGCCTGTCATGATCAACAAGCGCTGGTGTTGGTGAATTTGGGTGATGCGAATGGAATTGAAATATTTGTTTTAAGCGAGGATATCATTGAGTCCATCCACCAAAAATTCGGAGTCTATTTACATCGGGAAGTAAATATTTATTAATGATAAAATAAAAAACCTCACATGATAGTGAGGTTTTTTATTTTGGTTAAATTAAGCTTAAGGCTTTGCAGTATCTGTTGTTGCTTTGCTTTGAACAGTCTGAGGTTGTTGAATTGAATTAACCATATTGAACTGCTGATCCATTTGAGCGATGCCATTTAAGAGATTATTATTTCGATCAAACTCTGAAGAAAGATTTTCTCTCAGTTTATCCGGTAACGATTCATAATATGCGATCTGCTGCTCCATATCTTTTTGCAATGCTTTTTTGATTTTTTCGATGAGCATCGTGTCGTTTGCCCGATAGGAAGCATAAAGCATTTGCATGGAGATCTGATTGTGTTGTTGAAATCTGGAAACCATACCGTAAGGATGGTTCGCATTGCTTAAGTTCGAATCGCAGTAACGTAATAGTTTTTTGGCTTCTTCTGTCTTGCCCATCTCAGCCAACGCCCCTGCCGATTGTGCGTAAGCCAAGCGTATGCTGTTGAGGTGACGTCTGTTCTCCTCATCATAAAATACGCCCCCTTTTTGACAATTACCGAAAGAGAATTTATTCAGCATTTTATCCATCACCCAAGGACCATTTACAGACATTCTTCCTCCGTTGTCAATAGGTACCAAACGATAAGTCATACCATCTTGACGTAAATAGCGTTCAAAGCCTAATTCGCCGTAAGGTGAGGTGAAATAAATGGGACGTTTCCATTTGTTAGCAGCGATGATGTTCAGAATAGCAGCATCATTTTTGTAGATATAATTCTTTTCTATTTTAAATCGAACGGCATCAACTACCTGATCATCACCATTTACCGTACCATTGGAGCGAACTTCACTGCTGTCAACAGGAATCATTACGTTCTGTGAAGGGAAGCCGTTGATGGTCTGCTCATCATTGATTACAGCGCCTTTTGCTGCATCGTCTGAGCCTGCATAATCTTTCATCATGGTATACAAATCCATGAATTGATTGGGGTCAATACCGGCAGTATTCGGCGAATAGCGAATGACGTCACGGGTCGACCCTTCGATTTGTTCTGCAGACCAAATGGCATCTATCGGATCACTGTCGTTCAACTTGTAACGAAGTTGATTGATATACCAATCTGTTCCCAATAAGCTGCTATTGATTACGCGCACATCACGACGAATTCCTTCTACTTCTTGGGCATACCAAAGTGGATAAGTATCATTGTCTCCAAAACATATCAGAATAGCATTCGGGGCGCAACTTTCCAGATAGTTTTTGGCTAAATCTCGAGCCAATGTTTTTTGACTGCGATCATGGTCGTCCCATTCTTCCCTGGCCATGATTCCAGGAACTGCAAACAAGCAAAGTACTGATGCCAGTGCAGTAGCAGTCACCGCATTTTTCAACGGCGCTTCCAATAAGTCACGAATATACAGTACACCCAAACCAATCCAGATGGCAAAAGCATAAAAAGATCCTACATAAGCATAGTCTCGTTCACGAGGTTGATTTCCGGCTTGATTCAGGTATAAACAAATCGCAATTCCGGTGAAGAAAAACAATAAACCGGTAACCAAAGCATCCTGTCTGTTTTTCTTAAATTGATAAAAAATACCAAGCAAACCAAGTATGAATGGTAACATATATAAACGGTTGTCTGCTTTGTTATGCTTTAAACTGTTCGGTAATGTTTGTTGATCACCTAAACGCATGTTGTCATAAAAACCAATGCCTGATTTCCAGTTTCCATCGCGAGCATTGCCCATGCTTGTTCCTTGTACGTCATTTTGTTTGCCTGCAAAATTCCACATGAAATATCGCCAGTACATCCAGTTGATTTGATAGTCAAAGAAGAAACCAATATTTTCTGCCATTGTTGGCGCACGCTCCCAGCTTCCATCTTCATTCTTTCCAATACCTGCCCACGAGGCATAATAATCTGCATGTCCCTGGTCATTGCTCTGATCCCACATGCGAGGGAAAAAATGTTGGTCTTCGGCTCCGTAAATATATTTTTGCTTACGACCATTTTTCTCATACTTCCCATTAGACTTTGTATAGGTCTCAGTCGTTTCAACGTCCTGCGGTTGTGCAGTGAAATCCTGACCAAAAAGTATAGGCCAGTCGCCATACTGCTCACGGCTTACGTAGCCTACCAAACTTACCGGATTATCAACATTGTACATATCAACGGTTGGGTTGGCATTCGAGCGAACCAGGGTTGTAAAGTAACTAGAGTAACCCAATAACATGAATGAAAAACTCCAGAGTCCGAGGCGAAGGAAATTCCAATTATTGCGAACGGCCAATCGAATTCCGTAAAAAACTACAGCGGCAATCAACACAAAAAAGAAAGCAAATCCGGAGAAATAAGAAAGTCCGAAATCATTCACAAACAAAATATCCATATTACCGGCCCCTTTGATACTCCATTGGATGACAGCTTTTTGAACCAATCCGGTAATGATACAACCGATGATAAACGCTGCAACTGTTCCCCAGCGAGTGGCCTTGTATCTTT
>JBILCT010000131.1:0-4683 GCA_044353025.1 Ferruginibacter sp.
GGATATACGATCAATTGGGTGGTGGATTATCAAGATATAGTACAGACGAAAAATGGTTCGCCCCACATTTTGAGAAAATGCTGTACGACAATGCATTGCTTATTGATACGCTCTCTGATGCTTACCGAATGGAACCAAGAAATAGCTTTAAAAAAGCCATTATTGAAACCATCGAATTTTTAGAGCGCGAAATGAAAGATCCTTCAGGTGGTTATTACGCAGCCATTGACGCAGACAGTGAAGGGGAGGAGGGGGCTTATTATGTTTGGACATTCGATGAAATCGAATCATGCATCGGAGCGCATCGATTAAACATATTACAGGATTACTGGGGGATAAAGTCTGAAGGTAACTGGGAAGGGAAAAATATTTTATCTGTTCAAACATCCAGACAAGCAATGATTGCCAAACATGGAAACGATTTTGAACGAATTGAAATGGAAGCAAGGCAATTGCTTTTAAATAAAAGACAAGAAAGAGAGCGTCCTAACACGGACACCAAAATCATCTTGTCATGGAATGGGCTTTTGTTAAAAGCATTCACCAAGGCATATGCAGCGCTCACGGATCATTCATATTTTGAAAAGGCACAGGGTTTATACGAGTATCTGACCTGCCAATTCATTGAACAGAAACAAGTTATTGCTCATCAGATTCAGGATGAGCAAAGGATGGGGCGTCCTTTCCTGGAAGATGTTGCATGTATAATCGATGCATGTTTGCACTATCAACAGGTATCCGGGAATCAGGCTGCCTTGGAAACTGCATGTCAACTAGCCAATCAGGTATTTGATTATCATCAAGTTGAGGGTAGCTCAAATTTTTATTTTGCTTCCAGTTTACAAACGGATCTGCTGCTCAGAAAAGTGAATCTGATTGATTCTCCGATTCCTTCTGGCAACAGCATTATGTTCGGGAATTTGGCTCGTTTGGCAAGATACATGGACCGAAAAGACTGGGAAGAACAATCAGATGCCATGCAACATGAGGTTAGCGAGGCCATGCTGAGGTACCCGCTAAGTTTTTCAAACTGGATAGCAGTATCTATTTGCCGCGCACAACTCAATGAAGAATGGGTAATCACCGGAATAAATGGAAGCATTGAACTGGAAAAATTGAATGCACAATTTGCGCCACACCGAATTACGCAATCTTTTTTTGAACAATGGCAAAAAGATTATCCGCTAGTGTTAGGTAAAAAATTCAATCATGAAACCAATGTTTACAAGTGTATCAACAGAACTTGTCAGCAACCGGCTCCATCAGTTTTTGAAATTTTAAAAACTTCTTAACAAATAAGTTAGAAATAATAAGCTAGTTTCGACGTTCATTTGTCTGCACAAAAAAAATGAATTGCAGATAAAATAATTCAACTGATATTCAATTTTGCTTTTTAAAATATTTTATTCCTACATTTGCCAATACCCTTAATCAATTTAATAATGACAAATCGGATTTTCTTGATTGCTGTGGTTGCTGCTGCAACATTGTTTGCCTCCAGCTGTAAAGGACCAGGTGGAAAAGTGTTTGGAGATAACAAAGCTTCAGGCTACGGAGATGGTCAGGTACATGGCGTCTCTCCTGATGCGAAATGGTCTCCTATGCGTCCATTCGGGATGGTGTATGTTCGTCCGGGTACCTTTCACATGGGGCCTAGCGATGAGGACATGAACTTTTCCTACACTGCACGCAACAAATCAGTTTCTATTAGTGGTTTCTGGATGGATCAAACAGAAATCTCCAACAACCAGTATCGTATGTTCACAAACTGGGTAAGAGATTCCATTGCAGCAACTACACTAGAGCTGTTTAAGCAAGCGAGTAAAGCAGGTGCTACTCAGTCTAACGATAGCAAACCTATTGATTGGGCGAAAGCCAAAAAAATCAATTGGGGAGACAGCAAAACGATTGAAAAAATCGATAAAATGATTGTCACCGTTGACAATCGCATTTTTGGCAAAAAGGAAATTGATGCCACAAAGTTGGTTTACAAGTCAGAAGTTTTTGATTATCGTGCTGCAGCTATGAACCGCGATGCTACCATCCAACGTTCTGCATTTATTGTGAAATCAAATGTTCCAATTTATCCTGACACATTATGTTGGGTTCGTGATTTTGCCTATTCTTACAATGAGCCCATGGCAAAACGCTACTACAGTCATCCGGCATTCGGGAATTATCCGGTGGTGGGTGTGAACTGGAAACAGGCCACTGCATTCTGCGAATGGAGAACACATTATTTAAACTCCTTTTTGGAAGGCAAAAAGCGTACCGTCGAAACAGATTTCAGATTGCCAACAGAAGCGCAATGGGAATATGCCGCACGTGGCGGTCGTTCTCAGGCAGCATATCCTTGGGGTGGACCTTACTTGAGAAACCGCAATGGATGTATAATGGCCAATTTTAAACCTGGACGTGGTAACTACATCGAGGATGGCGGATTTTATACAGTCCCTGTTTCAATGTATTGGCCAAATGATTACGGATTATACAATATGTCCGGTAACGTAGCTGAATGGACTTCTTCTTTGTATTATGAAGGTGGATATAATTTCCAGCATGACATGAACCCTGATATTCGCTGGACTGCGAAGGATTCTGATCCTCCGCGTATGAAACGTAAGGTAATTCGTGGTGGCAGCTGGAAAGACGTAGGTCAATTCTTGCAAAATGGTACACGTAGTTATGAGTACCAAGATACTGCTAAGTCTTACATCGGATTCCGTTGTGTCATTGATATCCCTCGTGCCGGTAAAAGATAAATAACCGGTATTCTACACGCTTTATTCTAAAAACAAATAAAAACCCAAAACCAAAAAACAAACATTATGTCTTCAGTAGTAATTAAACCCAATGTTAGTAAGTGGATGGACGTTGCAGTATCAATCGCAGCTGCTGTGGTAATTTTTGGAGCACTCCAAAAAATTCTTCATACCCCCATTGCGGATTTGTTCCTGCAAATTGGTCTGTATACTGAGGCCGCTATTTTTGCTTTGTATGGTGTTATTTATATTATGTCTCCGTTGGCTGATGATGGTAAGTCGCATTCACATGCTGCTAAGCCTGTAAATCCTTTGGAAGCGATGGATAAAATGTTGAAGGAAGCAGATATTAACCCAACTAACTTGAAAAAATTATCTGAAGGATTCCAAAAATTGGGAACTACCGTAGCAGGAATTGCTGACGTGAGCGACGTTGTAAAATCTACTTCAGACTTAGGTTCTAAAGCTAAAGAAGCAACTACATCTCTTGGAAATATGTCTGCTGCTTTCACTGCAAGTGCAACCACAATGGGTTCTTTCAACAATGCTGCTGAAAGTGCAAAAGGATTCCATGAGCAAGTTCAGGTATTAACCAAAAATCTGGGTTCATTGAATACCATTTATGAATTGGAATTAAAAGAAAGCAACAACCACCTGAAAGCTTTGAATACTTTCTACGGAAAATTGGCTGAAGCCAGCAATGCTATGACAAGCAGTGTTGAAGACGCAAACAAAGTAAAAGATCAGATTTCTGTGCTTGCAGGTAACCTCAGCAAATTAAATACCGTTTATGGTAACATGCTGACTGCTATGCAGGCTAAGTAATCACTGGCATTTTTTTAAACCCCATTCATCAACTTATTATAATATACAGTTATGGCTTTACCCGCAGAGCCCAGGCAAAAGATGATCAACCTGATGTACCTCGTGCTTACCGCACTTCTGGCACTGAACGTATCATCTGAAATTTTGAACGCATTTAAAGTGGTCGACAAGAGTTTGACCACATCCAACGAAAATATAAATGCCGCAAATAATACACTTTACACGTCATTGGACGGTAAATTGAAAGACCCCATGACCGCTGAGAAAGCTAAACCATGGAACGAGCGTGCATTGGAAGCCAAAAAGCTTTCTGTTGAAATGGATACTTACATCAACCAATTGAAACTGGAGCTCAAAGCTGAGGCCGGTGCTAAAATGGTAGAAAAAGATGGTGTAACCGTAGAAGAGTTTAAAGAAGATGATCTTGAAGCGGCTACACGTTTATTCGGAAATGGCGAAGGTGGTAAAAACAAAGGTCCTGAATTAGAAGCTAAGCTGATTGAGTTCCGCAATAAAATGTTAGCCATCGATCCTGAAATTAAAAAAGAATTCGAAAAAACTTTCCCGGTTGATGCGAATTATAAAACAATTGGAAAAGATGGTAAAGAAAAAGATTTTACTTATGCCTATTTCCACATGACTCCTACGGTTGCAGTATTGACATTGTTGAGTAAGTTTCAAAACAATGTAAAAAATGCAGAAAACCAAGTGGTTACTTTCTGTCACAATCAAGTAGGAGCTGTTAAAGTAGTTTACGATCAGTTTGCTGCTTTAGTTGGACAAAGCTCTAACTACTTGATGCCTGGTGAAGAAATGGAAATTAACGCGGGTGTGGGTGCTTATTCAAAAGCTGCTCAACCTCAAATTTCTATCGGTGGTTCATCTATGCCGGTTGGTCCGGACGGACGTGCAACTTCCAAAATTAAAGTAAGTGGTTCAGGTTCAAAAACAGTTCCTGTATCTGTTACTTACACCAAACCAGACGGCACCAAAGAAAGCAAAACCTTTGATGTAAAATATACGGTTGGTACACCGGGAGGTGCGGCTGTAATGGCTGATAAAATGAATGTATTTTACATGGGCGTTGATAATCCAA
>JBILCT010000132.1:0-4662 GCA_044353025.1 Ferruginibacter sp.
AAACGAATGGAATCAGAATGATCGGTGAAATCACTTCCACACCCGGGAAAATAAAATTTGAATTACCTCCTTCTGCTACAACACGAACCTTGCGTTTGATTAAAGCAGATGAAGTGATGAATGTCAACAATCTTCAACTGCGGAATTTTTTAGACTTGAGGTTACCGGATAATCAAGCAGATTATTTAATCATCAGTCATCCATTACTTTATAATGACGGTAACGGTTACAATCCGGTGGCAGCATATCAGTCTTACCGAAATTCAACCGCCGGTGGAAGTTTTCGCACCAAGATTTACGATATCGCGGAATTGACCGATCAGTTTGGATTTGGAATTCAAAATCATCCTGCCTCCATTCGTGATTTTATTCGTTATGCCAAAGATGCATTTTCACTAACGCCGAAATATGTGCTGCTTATCGGAAGGGGGCTGACTTACATGGATTGGCAGAACAACCTTGGAAATTCATTACTGAACAGACAAAATTTTGTTCCAACTTTTGGATGGCCTGCTTCTGACAATTTGTTGGCCAGTTTGCCTGGTACAACGGTGCCTTTGATACCCATTGGACGGCTCGGAGCTATTGACGCCACTGAGGTTGACCATTATTTGCAAAAGCTGATTGAGTATGATCGTACGCAACAATTCCCTTCTTCCAACATTGCAGAATCTATCTGGATGAAGAATGTTTTACATGTGGTAGGCGGAAAAGACACACTCGAAAATATATCATTTAAAAACTACATGTCATCATACGAGCAAATAGTCAGTGATACATTTTTTGGGGGTAAAGTTGAAAATTTCTCTAAAACATCTACCGGGGTTGTCCAGCAAAACAGCGTGCAACAAATTCAACAACTTTTTGAAGAAGGACTCGGTTTTATTGGTTATTTCGGGCACTCTTCCGCCAATACGTTCGAATTTAATTTAAGTAATCCGGAAACTTATAACAGCACCGGAAAGTATCCATTCTTCAATGTGAGTGGATGCAGTGCCGGTAATTTCTACGTTTTTGATCCATTAAGAAATGCAGGAAACAGCAGTATTTCCGAAAAATATGTACTGGCAAACAGAAAAGGAAGTATTGGTTTTTTAGCGGATACACATTTTGGCATTCCTCCTTTTCTGAATTATTTCAATACCGCATTTTACAGATATTTTTCAAATACCATGTATGGCGAATCGGTTGGTAATCATATGAAGGCTGCCGCTGTTGAACTGGGTGGACTTAATCCGGGACTGGATTATTTTACCAGGATACATTTGGAGCAATTGAATTTACATGGTGATCCTGCAGTTCGAATTCACTCATCAAATAAACCGGACCTTGCCATTGAAGATCAATTTGTACGTATATCTCCTGCTGTAATTTCTGTAGCAGATAACCGGTTTGAATTGAAAGTGAATTTTTTCAATATCGGAAAATCAGTCAACGATAGCGCAGTTTTGAAAATACAACAAAGATTGCCCGGCGATTCTATTCGAACCCTAGTTTCAAAAAAAATTGCCATTCCAGCTAACCGAGATTCAATTTTACTGGAAGTACCTATCTATCCGGTAACTGACAAAGGATTAAACCGCTTGATCGTACATCTGGATTACGATCAGCAAATAGATGAACAATTTGAAACCAATAATCGGATAGAAAAAGAATTCTTTATTTATGAGGATGAACTCCGAATTACCTACCCTTATCCATATTCTATTGTAAATCGACCAAACATAAAACTGGTTGCCAATACAGCGAATCCTTTGTCGGGTAACGGTGTGTATAAAATGGAGATTGATACCAGTCGATTTTTCAATTCACCGTTCAAAAGAAGCGTTGAACAAACAGGTCAGGGTGGCATTGTAGAATTCAATCCTGGATTCAACTTTATAGATAATACGGTTTATTATTGGAGGGTAGCCATGGTGCCGCAAAATAACAATGGTCAATTGATCTGGAATGATGCTTCCTTTATTTATCTATCGAATGGAACGCAAGGCTACAATCAATCTCATTACTTTCAATGGAAAGATTCAAAATATGATAGGATAGTTTTATCGGATAGAAGGCAATTTGAATTTGAACAAAATCCGAAAACGATTACGATTCGCACTGGTTTATATCCTTTTTATGATTACGACCGCGTAAATGTGAATCTGGATTTAAATCAATTGGAATTATGGGGATGCGCTACATTATGGCGTCCGCGTGATTCTACAGAAAACAATCTTCAATTTTATGTTTTCGATAGCGCCACATTGAGCACTTGGCGAAATGCGGGTGCAACTGGAGGAAAATATGGTAGTCGGGCAGTTTGTTTGAACAGCGGCACGCCCAATGATACTACGCGAGCTTTCTTTGAATTTCAATTTAGTCAATTTGAAGCCAGACGAAATGCCATGCGTTTCATCGATTCAATTCCGGACGGAATGTATGTTGCGATAACCAATTTTGGGAATAACCGAAATAAAACATTCATTGATCGATGGATGAATGATACCTTGGTTTTGGGCGCCGGACAATCACTGTATCATAAACTAAAGTCGGTTGGGTTTAGTGAAATTGATAGTTTTTATAAAAATCGTCCCTTTTTGTTTTTCGGGAAAAAAGGGCCCTCGAATTTCAATCCGATTCAAAGAATTGGAAGGTCAGACAGCAGTTATATCGATGAGTCAATTGTATTGAATACGACGGGCTCAGATGGGGTCATTGAATCTCCACTTTTTGGACCAGCTTCTCAATGGGACAGGCTGTCTTGGTCAGGAGATACTTTATCTACTTCGCCTTCAGATACCATTCAATGGGAGATCTGGGGACAAAGGATGAATGGTCAAAAAGAGCGACTTGCTGTTGTAAATAGTTCCAATGATACCACATTGGCTTTTGTGGATGCCTTGCAATTTCCATATTTGTTTGTACGGTGCCTTTTGTCGGATCGCGTACATTTCAATCCGAATCAATTAAAGTATTTACGTTTAACCGGATTGCTTTATCCGGAAGGATCCGTTGCGCCCGGTTTGCAATTCAGTATGAAAGACACGCTGGATCAAGGTGAAACGCTTGATTTTACGATTGCTTTTAAAAATGTGAGTGACAGAGCATTTGATAGTTTAATGGCTGTTCGATTGATATTGACAGATAGAAATAATGTTGCGCATGTCATTCCGGTTCTAAAAAGAAAATCATTGGTTCCAGGAGACACATTGATGGTTCGGATCCCCATTGATACCCGCGAGTTACAAGGGAATAACCTGTTGTCAATTTATTTCAATCCGGACAGAGATCAACCGGAACAGTTTCTGTTCAACAACCTTTTATTGAAATCATTTTATGTTCGTTCTGACCAATTGCAACCACTCTTGGATGTAACCTTTGATGGGGTGCATATTTTAAATCGAGATATCGTTTCGGCAAAGCCACATATTGAAATTAAATTGAAAGACGAAAATCGTTTTATGCAATTATCTGACACCGGTTTGTTCAAACTAAAACTTACATACCCAGATCAACGCGAAAGGGTATTTGAGGTGGGAGATACATTAAGATTCACACCGGCGGTTCAGGGGCAATCAGGTAATGAAGCCAAATTGGATTTTACGCCTGTTTTTAATGAAGACGGCGATTATGAACTCGAGGTTGAAGCCAACGATGAGGCTGGAAATTCGGCAGGCGAAAATGGATATAAAGTGGGCTTTCGAGTGATCAATCAAGCCATGATTTCCAATGTGTATAATTATCCCAATCCATTCACCAGTAGAACGGCTTTTGTTTTTACACTTACCGGGAGTGAGTTACCACAGAATTTGAGAATACAAATCATGACCGTCACAGGAAAAATTGTTAAGGAAATTACGCAAGCTGAACTTGGTACTTTACGCATTGGTAGAAATATAACCAGTTACCAATGGGATGGTACCGACCAATATGGACAACCACTGGGTAATGGTGTTTATCTCTATCGAGTTTTAACGAATTTACATGGTGAAAAACTGAAAAACTATTCAGCGGAATCCAGTCAAAATGAGCAGTATTTTCAGCATGGTTATGGTAAAATGTATTTAATGAGGTAATTGAATTCATGATCTGGTAAAATAATTGAATTGCATACTTCCTTATTCACATTGATATAGATGAGCTATTTTCAGGAAAGGTTAATGAAAAATAAACAGAATTCAAGTGCGGTCATGACTAATGAAATGTTATCTTCGAATCAAATGACATCCATGATTCGTATTTTCTTTCTTTGCTTTTGCTCAGTCATTTTCTTTTCAAGCTTGCATGCCCAAACCATATCATTATCTGCTTTAAACAAGCAAGTTTGTTTAGGTGGAACTGAAAATATCAATTACACATTGACCGGCGTTTTTGTTGGGGGCAACCAATTTATTGCTCAACTTTCTGATACTTCGGGGTCGTTTTCAGGCACAACAACGAACGTTGGCAACGTAACATCCAATGTCTCGGGATCCATATCAATCAATATCCCTGCTTTAATTCCATATTCATCCAGATATAAAATCAGAATTCAATCGACCACTCCTGTTACTACGAGTAATACAATTAATCTAAATATAGAAAATACATCTGCAGGTACCTGGATCTCTAAAACTGCATTGGATACGGTCGGAAGGGAATATGCGGTCGCTTTTTAAATCGGAAAAAAAAGATATT
>JBILCT010000246.1:0-3029 GCA_044353025.1 Ferruginibacter sp.
TTATCTTTGATCATTGTTTTTTTTATGGATACAGTTTATCAACCGAAATGCAATGAACCAGGTTTGCCACACTGATGACCATTCTGGCTATGGATTCTTGTCAACTGAGCATAGAATAAAAACAACCACCTCATCAAAAAATTAATATTATGGATACGCTTACTCAAACCAATCAACATACAAACATCGATTTTCTTCCTTTGCATGGAACCGATTATGTGGAATTATATGTAGGAAACGCAAAACAAGCCGCGCATTTCTATAAAACCGCATTCGGATTTCAATCTTTGGCTTATGCCGGACCTGAAACAGGTGTAATGGATCGATCCAGTTATGTGATTCGCCAAAATAAACTCACTTTCGTACTAACCACTCCACTTAAAACAAACAATGCCATCGCAGATCATATATACAAACATGGCGATGGCGTAAAAGTATTGGCATTAATGGTAGAAGACGCTACAGAAGCCTGGCAACAAACTACCAAACGCGGAGGAAAATCTCACATGGAACCTACTCGTTTTTCTGACGATCATGGCGAGGTTGTTCTTAGCGGAATTCATACCTATGGCGATACCGTTCACATTTTTGTAGAAAGAAAAAATTACAAAGGAATTTTTATGCCTGGTTTTGTAAAATGGAAATCGGAATACAATCCAACAGAAACCGGACTACAATATGTGGATCATTGTGTGGGAAATGTTGGCTGGAATCAAATGAACCCGTGGGTGAAATTTTATGAAGACGTAATGGGATTCAGAAATATTCTTTCTTTCGATGATAAAGATATTTCAACGGAATACTCTGCACTGATGAGTAAAGTGATGAGTAACGGAAATGGATACGTGAAGTTTCCGATCAATGAGCCAGCTGAAGGAAAAAAGAAAAGTCAAGTAGAAGAGTATCTAGATTTTTACAATGGCGAGGGAGTTCAACACGTTGCTATCGCTACCAATAATATCATAGAAACAGTTACCGACCTACAAAAGCGTGGCGTCGAATTTTTAAAAGTGCCTGACAGTTATTACGAAACGGTATTAGATCGGGTAGGATCCATTGAAGAAGACCTCAAGCCACTTCGTGAACTGGGCATTTTAATTGATCGTGATGAAGAAGGTTATCTGCTTCAGATTTTCACCAAGCCAATTGAGGATCGTCCGACTTTATTTTTTGAAATCATCCAACGAAAAGGAGCCAAAAGTTTTGGGAAGGGAAATTTCAAGGCGTTGTTTGAAGCCCTGGAACGCGAGCAGGCCGCCCGTGGAAACTTATAATTTAAAAAATATGGGGCAGGAACGAATTGCCCCTTTTTTCTATGAGACTTGCATTTACTTTTTGTTTTTCATTGTTCATGAATTTCGGAATGGCGCAACAATCAATGGCGCCGTTATTTAAGCGAGCTGATTGGATTGCAGGAAGTCCGGAACATATGCTGGATTCATTAAAAATTAAATTCCTACAAAAAAAAATCGCCTGGCCTCCGCAATCTATGTACATCCGGGCATTCAAGTACGACCGTCAATTGGAAGTTTGGGTAAAATCAGATACTGCTCAAAGCTATCTATTGTTCAAACAATATCGAATATGCATGCAAAGTGGTACCATGGGTCCTAAACGAATGGAGGGAGATTATCAGGTTCCGGAAGGATTTTACCATATCAATGAATTTAATCCCAATAGTAATTATCACTTATCTCTTGGATTAAGTTATCCAAACGCTTCTGATCGATTGTTGTCGGATCCCAAACGCCCGGGCAGCGCGATTTATATTCATGGGAACTGTGTTTCTACCGGTTGTATAGCTATTGAAAATGAACCGATTGAAGAACTGTTTGCTTTGGCCCAGGTGGTTAAGAATGAAGGACAGGATATTATCCCCGTACATATCTTTCCGGCAAAATATAATGTGAAGTCTTCACAGGCATTTTTTTTGATGGCACTCAATGAACGTCCCGAATTGAAATCTTTCAACCAGCCATTACTGGCCGTCTTCAATCATTTTGAAAAAAAACGAAACCTGCCGCTCATACTCATCAATGCTAAAGGGGAGTATTTGATCAGATAATCCAACATCAGTGGCGCATCAAAATCTGTATGGTATCCGGCGTTTGTTGCTGTAATAAAATTGATTTTCCTTTCACTATATTTTCCAAGTCTTCATTTTTATAGTGTCTTATGGTGATCAACTCCAAATGCTTTTCCATACTAACATCAAATTTTTGAGCAGCCTTGGATGCGAGGGCATGAATTTTTTCTTCCCGATCATCAAAACTGCAAAGCAATGAAATAGCGGTCTTTTGACTCAAATTCGGATTGATATTAAATTTGCTGAACCATTCATGCAGATCACGGATGGTTTGATCTTCGATGAAAGAAAAATCTCGCGAGTCGAATCGCATCAATACCTGATTGGGCTTGTTGATGTATATTGGAGGTAATCCTTGTGCAGGAAGATGGTTAATGATTGTACCGGGAAGGGTAGGATCCAAAAAACTTTTCACCAACAATGGGATCGATTTGTTTTGTATGGGTTTGATGGTTTTTGGATGGATCACCTGTGCCCCATAATATGCCATCTCTATCACTTCATGAAAACTCAAATGGGGTATGGGTTTGGCATTTGGATACAATTTAGGATCTGCATTCATTACCGCGTCCACATCTTTCCAAATCGTCACTGATTCAGCATCGAGCATGTTTGCAAAAATTGCAGCCGTATAATCACTTCCTTCTCTGCCCAACGTCGTACTCTCGTTCTCATCTGTACATCCGATAAATCCTTGTGTTACCAAAATATCGTTTTTTTCAAACAAAGCAGGCACATTTCCCTGAATCTGTTTTTTACTATACGTCCAGTCAATCCCTGCATTTCGGAATTGATTGTCGGTGCGTAACCAGTCACGGACATCACTCCAAACAGCGTTGGCGTAGCTTTCCAATAAAAGAAAATGCAAGATAGTGCTGCTCAACAATTCACCTGAACTAACAATCTGATCATAATAATAATCGTAGGATCTGACAGGTTTATC
>JBILCT010000133.1:0-4632 GCA_044353025.1 Ferruginibacter sp.
AATTCAATTACACCTAGATCTCCGGGCAACAAATACTATCTGTTCAATAACTATGATTTCCCAAATACACTCGGTTATGTAAGTCGTATGTACAGCAATTGCATTTCCATGCCTTCTGTTACTTCAACCACCGTGCCGGTTATCTCTGCAAGTTTTTGGATGTCACACGACAATACATTTTTATCTGAGGAGGATAGTCTTTACGTCTCAATTTCGACAGACAGAGGAAACTCCTGGTCTCGTTTGGCAGGATTTATTCGTCCGGAAGCTACGGCAACTACACCTTATTGGAAAAGAGAAGTGGTGGACCTTACACCTTACGCAGGACAAACCGTTCAATTGGCATTTGAAGGCGTGAGTGCGCAGGGAAATGCTTTTGGATTGGATGATGTTGAAGTTTCTTTTTCTTATGTCGTTCCTGTTTCATTGCTTGAGTTTGATGTGAAGCGTGTAGGTAAATCCAATCAGGTTTTTTGGACAACTGAACAGGAAATCAATGTAGATCGATTTGAAATCGAGTTCAGTCGTGATGGCAAGAATTTCCAATCTATTGGAAACGTATCAGCAACAAATCAATCAGGCAAACAAACCTATCGTTTCATAGATAATCGTACAGAAACGGGTATTCACTACTATCGCATTAAAACCATTGATCGTGATCAAAAATTCAGTTTGAGTGGGGTGAAAACCATACGTAATTTGGGATTTGCCCATTTAATGGTTTATCCAAATCCTGTCATCGACCGTATGCAGTTGACCTTAGAAACTGAAAACAACGAAAACGCTCAATATCACATCACTGATTTAAGCGGAAGGAGAGTTCAAACAGGAAAACTCAATCTTGTTTCCGGTGAAAATCAACAATTCATCTCTTGGAATAATCTGCCTAAAGGCACTTACATTCTCTCTATTCAATTGAGCAATGAAACATTGATTAAAAAAGTGAATAAGCTTTAATATTTTATGATCTTTCTAAGTAAGGGCTTCCCCAAACCGGGGAAGCCTTTTTTTTGAAATTTTCAAACCTTTATTGGACATTATTCATTCTTTCATCATATCATTAAAATCAGATTGCAAGCTATTCTATCGCAAACTTCATTTTTATAACCACCCGACAGAAAAGGGTTAAATTTACACTCTCATTTTAGCTGCTTATGAATTCAATTCGTTTGTTTATTGTAATGATTAGTTTTTCCTTGCTCTCATGTAAAGGAAAAAAAGAACAAGATAAAAAACCTTCAGGGCCTCCACCTCCGGCTTCGGTAGATGTAATGATCGCAGCATCAAAACTCGCTTCTTCCAATATTATAATCAACGGTACTGTGCTTGCCAACGAACAAGTGGTACTTCATCCGGAAGTGAGTGGTAAACTTGTTTTCTTGAATTTGCAGGATGGAGCATCTGTTACCAAAGGAACAGTGCTTGCGCGAATCAACGATGCAGAGCTGCAAGCACAACTTAAAAAAGCAAAAAGTCAATTTGATCTTGCACAGAAAACAGAGAAGCGTCTTAAATCGCTACTAGACATCCAAGGTGTAAAGCAAGCAGACTATGATGCTGCAGTCAATATCCTGAACAACACAGAAGCAGAGATAGAATTCATTCAATCTCAAATCGAAAAAACACGCATAATTGCACCATTCAATGGCACCATTGGTTTGAGGATGGTGAGCGTTGGCGCTTATGTAACTCCGGCTACAGAACTGGCAACCATGGTTGATCTCGGTCCGCCCAAGTTAGATTTTGTAGTTCCGCAAGAACATGTTTTCCGAATAAAAATTGGATCATCTGTTCGTATTTCTGACGCAAACAATCAAATTCGATCTGCCGCTCGTATCATTGCTCGGGAAACATCTATCAACAGCAATACCGGCAACTTGAAAGTGAGGGCACAACTTTCAGATCGAACGTTCAGTCCGGGAAATTTCGTAAAAGTAACTTTACCGATTACCGAGAATACGCCTGCACTTTTTGTTCCCACTCAAGCCCTGATTCCGGATGTTGATACCAAAAAACTGGTATTGGTTAAGGATGGCAAAGCTCAATTTGTTCCGGTGAAAACCGGTATCCGAACACCCGATGCAGTAGAAATCATTGAAGGTTTGCAAGCTGGAGATACCGTGGTTGTTACTGGTCTGCTGTTCGTGAAACCGAAGGCAGATCTGAAGATTCGTTCTGTTAAACCTAATTCATAATCGTTTTCAATTTCGTTCACGCATGAACATTTCTGAATTATCTCTCCGGCGTCCGGTATTGGCTACGGTCATGAATATCCTGATCGTGTTGTTCGGAATTGTCGGCTTTAGTTTTTTAGCTGTTCGAGAGTATCCGGCCATTGATCCGCCCACCATTACTATTCAAACCAATTATGCCGGTGCAAGTGCGGATATCATTGAAAGTCAGATCACCGAACCACTCGAAAAAGCAGTCAATGGAATTCAGGGTATACGTACTATCACCTCTTCCAGTTCTGTTGGACGAAGCAATATCACGGTTGAATTTAATGTAGATGAAAATTTAGAAGCTGCTGCCAATGATGTCAGAGACAAGATTGGTCAGGCCATTCGCAATTTACCGCAGGATATCGACGCCCCTCCGGTCGTAACCAAGAGTGACGCCAACAGTGATTTTATCATCATCATGTCCATTCAAAGTCAAACCAAAAGTTTGATGGAGCTAAGCGACTATGCTGAAAATGTGTTGCAAGATAAATTGCAGACGATACCGGAAGTAAGCGCTGTAAACATACTCGGACAAAAGCGTCCATCCATGCGCATCTGGTTAAATCCTGACCGCATGAATGCATATCAGATTGGGTTCAATGATATTCGCAGCGCGCTCGAGCGTGAAAATGTGGAAATTCCATCGGGTAAACTCTCCGGCAACCAAACAGATCTTACCCTCAAGGCATTGGGAAAGCTGTCTACTGAAACAGATTTCAATCAATTAATCATTCGTCAGCATCAAGATGGAATTGTTCGTTTGCAAGATGTGGCTAAGGTTGAAATCTCCGCAGAAAATCTGGAATCTGATTGGCGTTTAGACGGCTTACCCGCTATTGGTTTAAGCATCACGCCACAACCTGGTGCCAATTATATCCGCATCGCTGATGAGTTTTATAAACGTATCGAAGAAATCAAAAAGAACAATAAGGGCGACATACAATTTCGTACGCTGATCGATAATACCCAGAACGTTCGTAAGAGTATAAATGAAGTAGCAGAAACTTTGCTCATCTCTTTTGGTTTGGTTGTATTGGTGATTTTTTTCTTTTTCAGAAGCATGACCATCGCCATTCGTCCACTCATTGATATTCCGATTTCATTGATCGCTACTTTTTTTGTCATGTACTGTTTTGGCTTCAGCATTAATGTGCTCACACTGCTGGCGATTGTATTGGCCACAGGTTTGGTGGTGGATGATGGCATAGTGGTTACTGAGAATATATTCAGGAAATTGGAAGAGGGAATGCCTATACGAAAAGCGGCGCTGGAAGGGAGCAAGGAGATTGTGTTTGCGGTGCTTTCCACATCAATTACACTGGCTGTTGTGTTTTTGCCGGTTATTTTTCTGCAGGGATTTGTCGGAAGTTTGTTTCGTGAATTCGGAATAGTAGTGGCCACTGCTGTATTGATTTCCGCATTTGTTTCATTGACGATCACGCCGGTTTTGAACGTGGTACTGAATCGTCCTAATAATCGTCCGAATCGTTTTTATGTGGCCACAGAACCTTTTTTCTCGGGTATGGAGAACGGATACAAGCGTTGGCTTACTTCGTTTATACGTTTCCGTTGGATCGCATGGTTGTTGGTGTTTATTTGTGGTGGGTTGTTATATCTTTTCATACAGATCTTGCCGAGTGAGTTGGCTCCGTTAGAAGATAAGAGTTCAATTCGTTTCCAGATGACAGGTGCTGAAGGAGCAGGGTATACTTTTATGCGGGATGCAGGCAATGATTTCACGCAATTCCTGATTGACTCAATTCCGGAGCGCGATTTTGTTTTCTTCGCCACACCAAGCTTCGGAAGTCCGAACGCCAATTCCGGTATATCCAGACTCAAGCTAACGGATCCGGACAAACGAAATCGAACTCAATCCGAAATTGCACAGATGATGATGGGTAAAGCCAAGAAATTCAATCAGATGCGCATTTTCCCGATTGAAGAACAAACCATTAGTGTAGGATTAGCGAGCAAAGGTGCATTGCCTGTGCAGTTCATCATTCAAAATCTGGATTTTCAAGCCATCAAAAATGTAGTGCCTAAGTTTTTGGAAGAAGCCAGAAAAGATAAAACCTTCAGTAATGTAGATGTAAATCTTAAATTTAATAAGCCTGAACTGCAAATGACGATTGATCGCATGAAGGCGCGTGAATTAGGTCTGACGACAGCTGATATTGCAGAGGCACTGCAAGCTGCATTTGGTGGGAGAAGACTTGCCTATTATATTTCAAATGGAAAACAATATCAAGTGATTGCACAGGTAGATTACGATCAACGTCAATCGCCGGATGATGTTTCCAAATTGTTTGTACGAAATAATCGAGGTGAAAATATTCCGGTGTCTGCAGTGGTATCTTTCAAAGAAACCGCGATACCACCAACGTTGTATCATTATAATCGATATAAATCA
>JBILCT010000134.1:0-4621 GCA_044353025.1 Ferruginibacter sp.
TTATCACACAAATGGTACAAGCTTAGGTAATGAAGGTACTGCACTGTTTGTTGCAGATGGAGAAGGTCAAGCTGTAGGTCCAATGTCTTCACCTTCCTCAGTAAGATATAATGACAATAATTGGCACTTTGTTGTTGGTGTGTTTTCTAGTTCACCTGGATCCATATTAAATGCTCAAAACTTCAAGCTTTATATTGATGGCAATATTATCAATGACATTGCTCAAAACGTTTTGCCACCAACGGCTCCAATTAATCTAAACTCAAATATTTATTTTGGATTTAATCAAAGATGGAACAACATTATAGGCCAAAATAATTTAAATCTTGATGAAATCTCCATCTATAACCGCGCTTTATCTGATTCCGAAATAACAGTCCTTTACAACAGTTCTGCTCCTTGCCAGCCCACCAGTTCAACCACATCCCTTTCTATTCCTTCCAGCAGTTTGCCTTATCAATGGAATGGACTGACATTTACAAGCGGTGGTTCACAAACAGCAACACTCACCAACGCAGCCGGCTGCGACAGTTCCGCCATCTTAAACCTCAGCATCACCTACGATCTTCCAAGCTATTTGCCTGCCAACGGACTAGTTGCTTGGTACCCGTTCAATGGAAATGCAAATGATGAGAGTGGAAATGGATATCACGGGACGGTGAATGGGGCGACATTAACAAACGATAGATTTGGAAACGCAAATCAATCATATTCTTTTTCAAGTGCAATAAATTCAGAAATTGAATTGCCTTACCTAGCAATACTGAATGGTATGAATAAATTTTCTTTTACTTGCTTCTATAATGCTAACTCTTCACAAGGCAATGTTTTTAGCCATTGGGCTTATGGTTATGCTCCGATAGGTCCAGTTGGATTTAATTTAGCTATAAACACAAATAGCGCTCTTAGTTCATCACTTTGGGGCGGAAGAGGGTATTTTTCAAATCATCCAGGTCTAAATAACTGGATTCATTACACCTTTACCTTTGATGGAACAAAATCTGTTCCTTCTGAAAGAGTAAAACAATTTATAAATGGAGTGAATGTTCCAATAACAAATATCTCTGATGAAATAAATTATATACCATCCTCAATTGGAAATCAAAGTAACAAATCCAAATTTGGAACTAATTTCAACGGAAATATTGACGACATCGCCATCTACAACCGCGCTTTATCTGATTCTGAAATAACCATCCTTTATCAACAACAATCAACTGACCCATCCGATTCCGGATATGTTTCAGCACATGACACACTTCGCATCGGCATCAATACTTCCAATCCGCAACGGAATCTGCACGTCAAAGATGTGATGCGACTCGAGCCCAGGAATGGACCGCCCACATATCCATCCGAAGGCGACATCTACTATGATGGCATCCGAAAAAAACTGCGCGTGTTCAATGGAACGAGATGGATGGATTGCTGGTAATTGGAATTCACCTGCCCTTTAGCATTGTTTCTTTTGGTATTTATCCTAACTTTTACCCCTAAAATAATTGCCATGAGTTTTTTCAAAGAATTCAAAACCTTTCTGTTTCGGGGAAACATCTTCGAACTTGCGATTGCCGTCATCATCGGTGCGGCGTTCTCCTCCATCGTATCTTCATTGGTCGATGATATCATCACACCCTTGTTGTTGACGCCGGCACTCAAAGCCGCCAAAGTCAGTGAAATCGCCAACCTGAGTTGGGGTGCCGTCAAATACGGCAGCTTCATCGCCGCTTCCATCAAATTCATGTTGATTGCACTGATTCTATTCGGCGTGCTCAAAACCATCAAACGTTTCGAAAAATTGGAAGCAGAAAAACTCAGCGAAATCACACCCACCGAGAAACTACTCTCTGAAATCCGCGATCTTTTAAAAAAATGAAGCCATATTATTTTCTTTCCCTGCTTGTATTGCTGTTCAACAATACAAATGCGCAAGACGAAGTAGTGACCGAACTTAAAAAAGAAGCGGAAATTATCATTGTCAAAGACCCCAAAGACACCGTCCAAAAAGTATGGAAGACAGGTGGCACCTTCACCCTCAACATCAACCAGGGATCACTCAGCAACTGGTCGGCAGGTGGCGATGAATTCTCATTCTCACTCAATAGCTTTGTCAACGTTTTTGCTTTTTATAAAAAAGAGCGTCGAGCCTGGGACAATAATCTGGACATGGCTTTTGGCATTGTACAAACCACCTCACTCGGAAGAAGAAAATCGAGCGATCGTTTCGACTTCACCTCCAAATTCGGCTATTCACTCAATCCGAAATTAAATCTCAGTTCACTCGTGAATCTGCGCTCTCAGTTTGCTAACGGATTTCATTACTCGAAAACAGCGGAAGGAAAAGATACCGCCAAGCTAACCTCCAGAAGCTGGATGCCTACCTACCTCATCGTTTCCCAGGGATTTGATTACAAACCGGTGAAAAACCTATCCATTTATTTTTCTCCCATCACAGCCAGATGGATCATGGTTGCCGATCCGTTGATTCGTCCGCTATATGGCGTTGATGCCAATAAAAATGCCCGTGCCGAGTTCGGTGCTTTCATTTCCGCAAACTATACAGCCAAGATCGGAAAGCAATTCACCTACAAATCAAAAATCGAGCTGTTTTCAAATTATAAAAAGAACCCTCAAAATATTGATGTGTTCTGGACGAACAGTTTGACCGGCAAAATCACCAAGCTGATTCAATTCAGTTTGAATGTGGATATGATCTATGACGATGACACCAAAAACGTGAAACCAGGAAAAGGACCGGCACCCCAATGGCTTCAACTGATGGGCATTGGTTTCACATATCCATTCGGTCATGCCAAAAACAAATCTACCAAGTGAGGGAAAGCATGAGCGAAGCACTTATCTTTGAATCCTAAATGTTTTTTTGTGAGTACGGCTCCATCCTATCAAATTAAACTCGAAGAATTCGAAGGTCCATTCGACCTTTTACTGTTTTTTATTGAACGGGATGAATTGGATATATACAATATACCCATCACTAAAATTACCAATGACTTTTTGGATCATATCCATCAGACTGAGAAACTGAATATTGAACTCAGCAGTGAATTCATTCTGTTTGTAAGCACGCTGATGCGGATCAAAGCCAAGATGTTGTTGCCTCGCAAAGAACTGGATGCTGATGGCAATGAGATCGATCCGCGGATGGAACTAGTTGATAAAATCCTGGAATACAAAAAATACAAAGAAGCCTCCATCAAAATGGCGGAGATGGAAGCAATACGGATGCTGATGGTGAAGCGTGGCAATGTTCAGAAAGAACTGTCTGAGGTGGGAGAACAATCCGGCGAAGGCACTGAAATACAGGCCGTAACTATGTTCAAACTGATGAAGGCCTTCGAAAAAGTCATTCTCCGCATCCAACAGCGCAACTTCAAGCCGGTTCATACCGTGGTTCGTTACAACTACACCATGGAGGAGTGCCGTGATTATTTATTGGACCTTTCCTCCAAAGAAAAAACCCTCTCTTTCGAAAAAATATTCGAAGTATGCAACGACCGCATACATGCCATCTTCCTTTTCCTAAACATGCTGGAACTGGTTCAGCAAAAATTCATGTCTATCTTGATTGGCGAAGGACGTAACAATTTCATTGTTGAATACAACGAACAGCGGGAAGAAACGGCATCTCAGGAAATAACTGTAGAATAGGAATCAGGATATCATCCTTACTTACTTGATGATCATGACAAATTGAATGTCAGGATAAAGCCTTCGTAGTAAATAATAGCTATGACAGGTGAATTCTTCATACGAAACAAAAAAACCATCCGGATGGATGGTTTTTCTATTGATATTCTGATATAAATTATTTCTTTTTCTTTTCCAGACCCACAGCCATTCTTTTCTCTTTGATACGCGCGCTCTTACCGCTACGTTCGCGGAGGAAGTATAATTTGGCACGACGTACACGACCAACTTTGTTGAGTACGATACTTTCAATGTTTGGAGAGTGAATAGGAAACAGACGCTCAACACCTACTCCATCACTGATTTTACGAACAGTGAAAGTAGCAGTAGAACCGGTACCCTGACGCTTGATCACATCACCCTTGAAACTCTGGATACGCTCCTTGTTTCCTTCAATGATCTTATAATTCACAGTAACATTGTCACCTGCTTTGAAGTTCGGCACATTGGCCTTCGTGGTCATTTGTTCATGAACAAAATCAATTGCGTTCATATCTTTTTGTTTTTAACGGACGGCAAAGGTAGGGTTTCCTGATCATAATTGAAACTTTCCATCGAAAAATATTTCAAAACCAGCGGTCAGACCTCCTTTAACTAATTAACGAGCAATATTTACAGCGCGTTTTTCGCGAATGACGGTAACCTTGATTTGGCCTGGGAAAGTCATTTCGGTCTGAATTTTCTGCGCAATTTCAAAACTGAGTTTTTCACTATCGCCATCACTCACCTTATCTGCTTCCACAATCACACGAAGTTCACGTCCAGCCTGAATGGCGTAGGCTTTTTCTACGCCTCCGTAGGCCATAGCTAAGTTCTCCAGATCCTTGATCCGCTGGATGTATTGCTGCATGATTTCCCGACGAGCACCCGGACGAGCTCCGCTAATCGCATCGCAAGCCTGTATGATCGGGGA
>JBILCT010000135.1:0-4615 GCA_044353025.1 Ferruginibacter sp.
TTTTTAAATAAAAAAGGCTCCGAATGGAGCCTTTTAGGAAAAAAGAAGGTTGAAATTATTTGCTGTTCATTGCATTAATCTTGAGCGCAAGTTTACGCTTCAGATTAGAGGCTTTGTTTTTGTGTATTGTACCACGACGAGCCAATTTGTCGATCATGGATGCAACGCTGGAAAGCTTTTCAGAAGCTAGTTTACTATCGTCAATGGCGCGAAGGTCGCGAATTGCGTTACGGGTTGTTTTACCATAATAGCGATTGCGCTCATTGCGCTTTGCACTCTGACGAACATCTTTTTTGGTTGCTGCGTGATTAGCCATTTCTTCGATTTTAGGGACGCAAAAATAAGTCCATTCATCCAAAATCACACATTTTTTTTCGATTTTATTTTTTCGGTATTAATCCTGAGACCAAAACGTTTCGCAATATTTCTGCATATCCCGTTCATTCCCTGCGCTTTTTGGCCGATATTTGCACCGGTTTTCTGAATAATTTCAAACAAACTGTATCCAAGTAAGCCACATGAAGGATTTTCAATACCTCACCAATTCGAGTCCCGCCTTTGTTGAAGGACTCTACCAATCATTCGTTGCCGATCCAGCATCAGTTGATCCTGAATTCCGCAAGTTTTTCGAAGGCTTTGATTTTGCTGTAAATGCGGGTGTTAAGCCGGTTTTAAGTTCTCCTGCTTCCACTTTTTCAGGAGGAACCGGCAACTTGTCAAAAGAGTTTTCCGTATTCCAACTGATCCAAGCATACAGGAAAAATGGCCATTTAATGGCTGACACCAACCCGATTCGGCCTCGTGTCGATCGCGGCGCAAAGCTGGAAATCAGTTCGTTCGGTCTTGACGAATCAGACCTGAACACTGTTTTTCAAGCTGGCAGTTTTACAGCACTTGGACCTTCCAAGCTGTCAGACCTCATCGCGTTTTTACAAAAAACTTATACAGGCCATGTGGGCCTGGAGTTTGAATACATCCAGGATCGTGTAAAAATTGCTTGGCTGCAAAATTCCATGGAGGAAAGCTTGTCTCAATTAACTTCAAATACCCAACGTAGAAGAATTCTTCAGAAGCTCAATGAGGGGGTGATGTTTGAAAAATTTCTGCATACCAAATACATCGGTCAAAAAAGATTCAGTCTGGAAGGTGGAGAAACAACCATTCCTGCATTGGATGCCATGATCAATGAAGCTGGGAACAATGGGGTAAAAGAAGTGGTTATTGGAATGGCGCATCGTGGACGATTGAATGTTCTTGCAAATATTCTTGGAAAAACTTACGAGCAAATCTTCAATGAATTTGAAGGAAATGCGTTGCCTGACACTACGATGGGTTCTGGCGATGTTAAATACCATCTGGGCTTTAGCAGTGATATCAACACAGATCAAGGGAAAAGTGTACATCTGAAACTTTGTCCGAACCCATCCCACCTAGAAGCCGTAGATCCGGTAGTCATTGGATATGCCAGAAGTAAAGCCGATGTATTACATGATAGTCGTTATTCTGAAATTCTTCCTATCCTGATTCATGGAGATGCGTCTGTAGCTGGCCAAGGAATTGTTTACGAAGTTTTACAAATGAGTAAATTGAGTGGATATCAAACCAATGGTACAATACATTATGTAATCAATAATCAGATTGGCTTTACAACTGACTTTGCGGATGCGCGCAGTGCGAACTACTCCACCTCACTTGCTTCGATGGTGCAGGCGCCGGTATTCCATGTGAATGGTGATGATCCGGAAGCTGTTGTGAAAGTTGCAACTTTGGCTGCTCAATATCGCCGGGAGTTTCAATCTGATGTATTCATCGATATGGTTTGCTATCGCAGGCACGGACATAACGAGGGCGATGAGCCGAAGTTTACCCAACCGCAACTGTATGCTTTGATTGATAAGCACCTCAATCCACGTGAAGTATATACACAGTACCTCATAGAAAATGGAGAACCTGATGCACGCCAGCTTGCCAAGGAAATGGAGACCAGCTTTTTGAAAGAATTGCAGGATCGTTTGGATGAGGTCAAACAACATCCGCTGCCATATCAGTATCAAAAACCTGAAATGTGGTGGAACGAAATGCGCAAAGCTGTTGCAGAAGATTTCAAACAATCACCGCATACTGCGATATCCGAAGAAAATCTGAACGAATGGTTTAAAGAATTGATGAGATGGCCCGAAGGATTTAAGCCGCTTCGTAAAGTTGAAAAATTGATTCAGGACAAAATCAAGCTGTTTGAAGATCAACAAAAAGTGGATTGGGCAACGGCTGAATTACTTGCTTATGGAAGTCTGATTGCACATGGCTACGATGTTCGTTTGAGCGGTCAAGATGTTAAACGTGGAACATTTAGTCATCGTCACGCGGTGCTTTTTGATGAGAGTAACAACAACCCACACAATCGACTACAACCTATTATAGATAAAGGCGAGCATAACTTCAGAATTCATAATTCATTTTTGAGCGAATATGCGGTCTTAGGATTTGAATATGGTTATGCCATGGCTAATCCGAATGTCTTGGTAATCTGGGAAGCTCAATTTGGCGATTTTTCTAACGGAGCTCAAATCATCATTGATCAATTCATTGCCTCTGCTGAAACCAAATGGCAGAAAATGAACGGCTTGGTGATGTTATTGCCTCATGGCTATGAAGGACAGGGTCCGGAACACAGCAGTGCCCGCATGGAACGTTTCTTACAACAATGTGCAGAATATAATCTGATTGTTACAAATATTACTACCGCGGCTAATTTATTCCATGCATTACGTCGCCAGATGACTTGGTCGTTCAGGAAGCCTATGATCAACTTCTCACCGAAGGCTAATTTGCGTCATCCTGACAGTTACAGCAACACATCTGAATTTACACAAGGTTCATTCAAAGAAATATATGACGATGTTCAGGCCGACGCTTCAGCAATTAAGAAAGTGTTGATGTGTTCAGGGAAATTATATTTTGATTTGGATGAGAAGCGAAAAAAAGAAAATCGTACCGATATTGCAATTATTCGATTGGAACAATTGTATCCACTCCCTCAAAATCAGTTAGATGAACTTTACAAGAAATATGGAAAAGCCATCTGGTATTGGGTGCAAGAAGAACCGATGAACATGGGAGCGGCTACATATTTGCGCATGAATTTGCAGAACATCAATTTTTATATCATCAGTAGACAAGCAAGTGCAGCAACGGCAACTGGATACGCAAAGGTGCATGCACGTGAGCAAGCAGAGCTCCTGGATGCAGCATTCAAAAAATAATTTCAACATTCAATTCAGCAATAGTAAATGTTTCAAAATTTAAGCGAACGACTCGAATCAGCTTTCAAGCATCTGAAAGGACAAGGAAGAATTACAGACTTGAACATCGCTAATACGGTCAAGGATATACGCCGCGCATTGGTGGATGCGGATGTGAACTATAAAATCGCCAAGGAATTTACAGATCAGGTAAAAGAAAAGGCAATGGGGTCAAAAGTATTGTTGTCCGTTAACCCTGGTCAGCAAATGGTCAAAATCGTACAGGATGAGTTGACGGAATTAATGGGTGGGACCGCTAGTGATTTCAATATCAGCGGTCAGCCCGCAGTTATACTGATTGCCGGTTTGCAGGGTAGTGGTAAAACTACATTTAGTGGTAAGCTTGCTAATTATTTGAAGACCCAAAAAGGGAAATCACCATTACTTGTTGGTGCGGATATTTATCGTCCGGCTGCGATGGATCAGCTAGAAGTGCTGGGAGGACAAATTGGAGTCGATGTTTTCTTGGAGCGCGAAAATAAAGACGCAGTATCTATTGCTCAACATGCCATACAAGAAGCTAAATCAAAAAATAAAAACGTTGTAATCATAGATACCGCGGGTCGGTTGGCGGTAGATGAAGTCATGATGAATGAGGTTGCTGCCATCAAAGCTGCGATCAATCCCACAGAAATCCTTTTTGTGGTGGATAGTATGACCGGACAGGATGCGGTAAATACGGCGGCGGCTTTCAATGACAGACTTGATTTCAGCGGGGTGGTGCTTACAAAGTTGGATGGAGATACCCGAGGCGGTGCGGCTTTATCTATTCGGTATACGGTAAACAAGCCCATCAAATTCAGCAGCAGTGGTGAAAAAATGGATACGCTGGATGTGTTTTATCCGGAGCGTATGGCCCAGAGAATTTTGGGGATGGGTGATATTGTGAGTTTGGTTGAAAAAGCACAGGCGCAATTTGATGAAGCTGAAGCAGCCAAACTGGAGAAGAAAATCAGAAAAAACCAATTTGATTTCGAGGACTTCAAAACCCAGATACATCAGATCAAAAAAATGGGCAACCTGAAAGACTTAATGTCGATGATTCCCGGGGTTGGTAAGCAAATCAAAGATTTGGATATCAATGATGATGCATTCAAAGGTATTGAGGCGATGATCAATTCCATGACCATGGAAGAGCGTCGCAATCCGGATATCATCAATCCGAGCAGAAAAGCAAGGATTGCACGTGGTAGCGGCAAAGATTTGACAGAGCTCAATCAATTCCTCAAACAGTTCGACCAGATGAAGCAGATGATGAAGATGATGAATAAGATGCCAGGAGGAAAAATGCCCGGCATGGGTGGCATGGGAAT
>JBILCT010000136.1:0-4593 GCA_044353025.1 Ferruginibacter sp.
TGAGCGTTATTCCTGAATTCTGGATTTTTAAAATGATCAGCTTGTGGCAAATACTCCGCAGATTTTGTCCATCCAATACTTCAATGTGGGGACGAACAAGTTCATAGCTTTCTGATATAGTTTTGCTGATACAGTTTGGAGCAATTTTGAGCATGGAGTTACCCGCATCCAGAATTTTTAGATCCGCATTTAAAAAAAGAAAAAACGGAAATACATTATTCAGGTCGTCCGTGTCAAATTCAATGATGTGCTTCATGATGCATACCAATATACTTTAAAAATTTCGTGTTTATTCCCTTGATCTCTTGATTCCAATAATTCTATGTCAACTTTTGTTTTATACAATTTGGCCAAGCCGGAAAGTAAACCCTTTACAAAATCACTCAACCCATCACGTTTGGATAAATAATGTACATGTAAACTATTCGATTGAACATCACTGACTTTAAATTCCGGAGGGGTTAATTTAGGATACATCAACATGATATGGCTATGAAATTGGGGTAGATTTTCCAAAAACTCCTTCAAATTTTGCCCCCCTGACCGCATCAGTCCGCCATATTTTTCAGTAGTGGTTTTAAGAATCCACCATTCTCCAAATAAAAACAGCACATCAGATACAGCAACTTGTAAAACGTTTGAAATCGCGCCTGCCAGTTGATAGGTGATCTGATCGTCATAAGGTTCGTTGCTGATAAAAAAATCAACTTCAATGCCACTTTTGACAAGCACTTCTTTCCAGATGTCTTCTCCATAATTATTGATGACCAGTTCTTCAATGGACTTGTTAACAATTCCGTACATATTTATGAATTTCAGTGGTTGATAAAAAAAGGGGTGAACATTATTAACAATGTAAGTTAAAATAGCGATCCAAAATACTTTCGTTTCATTTGATTTCTAATATTATCTGAAAACTCCTAACCAATCTTAACAACGGGTTGGGCGTAATGATCAAAATCAGTTTCTAATTTCGAACATCCGTAACCTAAAAAATGAACTATGAAAATGATCGCAATGTTGTTTCTCCTAAGTACGAATCATCCAATTTATCTGGAATCATCCAAACCAATCATTCATGCCCATTCGTTTAATCTCAGTGAGTTCGAAAAAAAATCTGATCATTCCAAAAAAGAAAAATCAAGCTCACTGGCACTTGAATCAGCGCTCTATGCTTATTCATGTGTAGAATCATTCAACACATTTCCCCAAACGCATTTTATTACTGTCATTGATTACAGTTTACCCTCTAATATTCCGAGATTGTTTGTTTACGAAATTGAAACCAAAAAAATCATTTTGAATGTAAACGTAGCCCATGGGAGAGCATCGGGCATTCAATACGCGCAATCATTTTCAAATGAACCATCTAGCTTCAAGAGTTCTTTGGGATTTTTTAAAATCGGCTCAATTTATACAGGTAAGCATGGGACTTCTGTAAGATTGGAAGGATTAGAGCCAGGTATCAATGACAATGCATTGTCTCGAGGAATTGTCATTCATGCTGCGGATTATGTTTCAGATTCATTTATCCGATCTCAAGGTCGTGCAGGCAGAAGTTTGGGTTGCCCGGCTGTTTCAACCAAAGACATGACCCAATTACTGCCATTGCTGAAACAAACCAATTGTTTGTTTATTTATGCACCCCATTCCGATTATTTTCAACGCTCTTTGTTGTTCAGATGAGGTTATCTTTGATATTATTTTTGAAAGAATAAATTAGGAAAAAAAACGATAAAATATGTCTATTCTACACGGAACAGGTGTTGCTGTTGTTACACCCTTCAAAACAGATGAATCGGTTGATCATGAAGCGCTACAAAAATTACTGATACACCTCATGGATGGTGGCGTAGATTATATCGTTGCACTTGGAACCACCGGTGAAACACCGGTATTAGATGAGCAAGAACAAGTAGCGGTACTGGAAACAGTTTATCATGTTGTAGGTTCCCGTGTTCCTGTAGTAGTAGGTATTGGAGGAAATGCAACCAAAAAGGTAATGGAACAGATGAAGCGCATGCCACTGGATAAAGCAGTCGCTATACTCAGCGCTAGTCCATATTACAACAAACCCAGTCAGGAAGGGATCTTTCAGCATTACAAAGCATTGGCAGCTCATGCCCCCAAACCCATTTTATTGTATAATGTTCCCGGAAGAACCGGTAGAAACATGAGTTCATCAACTACACTTCGATTGGCACATGAAGTAGATAATATCATCGGTGTCAAAGAGGCTGGGGGTAACATGAATCAATGTATGGAGATCCTACGTGACCGCCCTGAAGGCTTTGCTGTTTTGAGTGGGGATGATGATTTGGTGATGGCTCAGATTGCCTGTGGTATGGATGGTGTAATCAGCGTTGCAGCGAATGCTTATCCGCAAGATTTTTCAGCGATGATCAGATTCGCCAGAAACCAAGATTTTACGCAAGCAAAAATCATTAATGATAAATTGATCCCTGCTTACGCATTGATGTTTGAAGAGAACAATCCTGCAGGTATCAAAGCATTTCTTGCAGCAAAAGGCATGATACAAAATGTACTCCGTTTACCATGCGTGCCTGTCTCTGATGACCTTTCAGCCAGAATTCAATCATTTTTTTCAATGGGTTTATAGTCCTGATCGAATCTGAATACAGGAGCCTTCCAAAGCCAAGAGGGTGTTTGGGAAAACTGAGCAAGTTTCTTCCAGGAAAGGTTGGAGATGTTCGTATTTCGCAGAGAAATGCCCTATAATCAATTGCTTGACCATTGCTTTTTTGGCCAAGGTGGCAGCTTGTATCGTGGTGCTATGGTGCCGAAGTTTAGCTTTGGCTTCTTGATCTTTCAGATAAGTCGTTTCATGATAGAGTAAATCTACGCCCCGCACAATATCAATCAATGTTTCATCATAAATGGTGTCTGCACAATAAGCATATTTTCTGGCTGACTTAGCAGGCTCAGTAACTTCCTCATTGGGTATGATAGTACCCTTTGCTGTAATATAATCTTTGCCGAGCTGAAGTTGTTCGTAAAACAATGCCGGAATTTCGTATGCCCTTACTTTTTCAGGTATGATTTTACGTGGATTCTTTTTTTCAGTGATTAAAAATCCCCAGCAGGCAATCCGATGTTGAACAGGAAAGCAATCTATCTGTAAATCTGAATCTTCTACAATGCATCCTTCTCCTGACAAAGCATGAAACTCAAGCGGAAAAGTCAAGACTGTTTCAGAAGCATCCAGTTGCACCTGAATTATTCTTTCCAAATCTCCCGGCGCATGTATATGTAAAGTCTCTGTTCTGTTCAATATACTCATACTGGTAATAAGCCCAATCAACCCATAGTAATGGTCACCATGTAAATGTGAAATCAGGATTCGCGAAATTCTACTTCGTTTGATTTTATATTTTGACAATTGCAATTGGGTTCCTTCACCACAGTCAATCAGAATATTCTGATTGGCCGTTTGTAGTATTTGTGCAGTCGGATTTCTTCCGTATGCAGGAATGGCAGAGTTGCTCCCTAAAATGGTCAGTGAAAACAAAGTATATCAGATTGGGTTAATTAAGATCGTCTCCGTTCATGAACTCTCTTTCAATTTCTTCCATTTGAACGATATCCCAGGCCTCACTCTCAGTTGGTGTGATATTCAATAATTCAATGGCTTCTTGATCAGGTGCGCATGACATCAGCGCTGCATTGGCATGGCAAATGACGAAAGAATAGTTTTCTTGGTAGAATCGCTCGTGCATTTTAAACAAGAGTTCAAAAAAATCAGCATCAACTTGATTTAATTGAACAAGATTTATGATGGTATGCGGATTTGATTCAGTTAGTCTGGAAGTGAGCAATGCTGAAAGAGATGCTGTCAGTTTTGCAGTGTCTGGTGAATCTAAAGGGGTAATTACTGTGAATTTTTCTTTGGTATCAATTTTGAAAGGCATATCAGTGAGATATTTTTGTAAATATAGAAAATTACGTTTCTCAGACTAACAATTTCCAAATTAATAAACACAGCATAGCTTTCACATTTTTTTACCTGAATAAATGATGACTTTGCTCAGGAATGGAACTAATTTTCAACATATCAACAAAATCAAAAACAACGAACTAAACCAAGCGTATTATTCGTTATTATTGTAAACGTAAACACGACCCGTATGGACCAACAATTTTCCCCCCAGCTAAAAGAAATTATCAATTATAGTCATGAAGAGGCGCTTCGTCTTGGCAATGAGTTTATTGGTACCGAGCACTTGTTATTAGGATTGATTCGTGAAGGTGAAAATACTGCCATCAATGTACTTAAATCATTGAATATTGATGTCTATGATTTGCGTAAAGAAATAGAAATGGCAATCAAAGATAAATCCGGTAAAAAAACAGGAATCACCTTGAATTCTTTGCCACTTACGAAACAAGCAGAGATTGTCATTCGATTAACTGCCCTGGAAGCCAAAGCCATGAAAAGTCCGCAGGCAGAAACAGAACATCTCATGCTTTCTATCTTGAAGAACAAGGATAACATTGCTACCCAAATTCTGAATCAATTCAATGTTGATTATGATGCATTCAAGAGTGATTTAGGCTTTGCGATAAATCCACCTC
>JBILCT010000232.1:0-3147 GCA_044353025.1 Ferruginibacter sp.
ATAATCCATGATCGTCTCCTGATTCGGACCAAATCCTTCGGTCTGCTTCATGCTTCCGTATCGACTCGCCATGCCTGCTGCTAAAATCATTAATGTAGGTTTCATCTTCTTTATTTTTATGCAGATATCTGTCAAAGTACATATATTGAATTGACTTACCTCTACTAAATTGTGTAAAAAATTGAATGGCAAATTTAATAAAAATACACCCTCGCCCTCTATAAATGGAAATTTCACACATAATTAAACTTCAACCAATTGTTGACGACTTTTTGAACCGTTCAGGAATAGAATGGTGGATTGCCCGTTTGGATGACATTCATCCGGTTGTTTCGGGAAATAAACTTTACAAATTATCGGGATTTATGGAAGAATTTCATAAATCCCATTACGATTGTATTATTACTTCCGGTGGTGCATATTCAAACCATTTGTCTGCAACTGCCTTTTACGCCAAGCAAAAACATATCCCTTGCTTTGGCATTGTGCGTGGAGATGAACCCCAATCAGGTTCTCATACGCTTGAATCATGTAAAAAATGGGATATGAAGTTGATTCATGTAAGTTCAGATTTTTTTAAATCACTCGAACATAAATCCGCCATTTCATTGATCCCTTCAGGATATAAAAAATCCATGTATATTCCTTCCGGTGGTTATGACCAATTGGGGACGGTTGGAATTGCTCCCATCTGGAAAGATATTTTGACAGTCTCTCCTACCCATATTACCTGTTCGATTGGGACGGGAACTACAATCGCTGGATTGTTTCATTCCTGCCCTTCAAATACCCAAATCATCGGAATTCCCGCGCTGAAAGGAATGAATGACTTTGAAATTCGTTGGCGTCACTTATGCGTAAATTTACCCGCATTGAAACTGGAAATATGGGATCATGAACATTGGGGCGGCTATGCCCGAAAAAATCAAACACTCATTGATTTTATGAATGATTTTTACATAAAGTATTCAATACCCACTGATTTTGTATACACAGCCAAACATTTTCACGCTGTGATTGAAAAAATCAAATCCGGTCATTTTGCAACGGGTAGTAAAATTGTAAGTTTACACACCGGCGGACTACAAGGTAATTTTTCATTGGATAAAAATGCGCTCTGTTTCAATGAATACATTTAATTTTCCGATTGATCTTTTATGAAAAATATTATTTGGCTGTTACTTTTTTTCTGTATTGAAAATTCGCTTTTCGCCCAACAGCAACTGCCATCTATTTCTGTCACTTCATCCAATCAGCGTGTGGTAGTAAGTTGGTTAAACGATTATAAAACCCCCGTAGAAAACATCTTGATTCAGCGATCATTCGACAGTATAAAAAACTTTCGCACCATCGGCTCAGTGTTGAATCCGCTTAATCTAGAGAACGGCTATCCTGATCAACACCCTCCTTATGACCGAATGTACTATCGAGTTTTTATCAGTTTCAAAAATGGAAATTATATAACCGGACCCAGCGCTAGATATCATCCGGAACTGGTTGAAAACGATTCAACCGATATTCAAACAGATAGCATGTTGACCTTCGATGAAACACCGAGTCTCTTTATTTTTAAAAACAAAACGCTCCCTTTCTATTCGTATTATTCATCCATCTATAATCCAACGGATTCTATTATTCAAAAAGACAGCTTATCCCAGGTCAGAATTATAGAAACCCCAACGGTTACACCGGAAATTAAATTTGTTGAAAAACAAGTACCAATCAACAAAACACCCGCTATCAGGAGTGCATATCCAAGTATTTCTGTGTATGCCAATTCCAATCAAACTGTTGTTTTGGACTTTCGTTCTTTAAAGCACGAGAATGTAAGCATTCATTTTTCAAACGAAAAAAATGATAACATTTTTGTCATAGATCCTATTCCTGAACCTTTACTTTATCTCGAAAGGTATAATTTCGGTCAAAGTGGTTGGTATTATTTTGAAATTTTCGAGCAGGGAAAACTGGTAGAAAAAAGCAAAGTACTTATTGGAAGAGATAAGGGAATTCCCGGAAAGAAATAGCCCCGTTAATCAGAAATAAATTCAATATTATAAACTGATTCAAAGGCAGCTTTGAAATATTTTTTTACCTCATCCATTTTAACTTCATGACCTAATTCTGCCTGTAAGGAGGTCACTTGCTTATTTACGATTCCACATGGAATGATGTGATTGAAATAATTTAAATCCGTATTCACATTGAGTGCAAATCCATGCATCGTAATCCACCTGCTGCATCTTACTCCAATCGCGCATATTTTTCGCTCTTTACCCTTTTGGTCCGGATCCAACCAAACACCGGTTTCACCAGCACTACGCTTCCCCACCAAATCAAAATTCGCAATCGTTTGTATGATGACCTCTTCCAAATTTCTCAGATAAAGTCCGATATCAGTCGTAAATTTTTCCAGATCTAAAATCGGATATCCAACCAATTGGCCTTGCCCATGGAAAGTGATATCACCACCTCGGTTGGTTTTGAAAAACTGAATGTTTCGATCGCTCAATTCGGACTCAGTTAGCAAGACATGATCCATATTTCCACTTTTTCCGAGCGTATAAACTGCGCTGTGCTCGCACAAAAGCAAGTGATTTCGAGTGGGAGATTTTAAAGGATCGTAAGCTGGCTGATTCCTCGATGCTGATTTGATCTGAACATTTTCAGCCAATAAACGCTCCTGTATTTCCCAGGCTTGCTGATAATCGATCTGTTCAAGATCTTTGAGAATAACCTTTTGATTTTCGTTGCTCATGAAGTGTCGCAAAGGTAAACAGCATCCGCCAAGATAGCGGCTAATTTTAATCTGAAACGATTATTCCTCTTTATATTTGTCAGAATAACTTCATTCTATGCAATTTAAGCGACTGAACACCCTTGTTGGCTGGGCCGTTTTCCTTCTCGCCTCAGCTGTTTATCTGATGACTATGGAAGCAACCGGCAGTTTGTGGGACTGCGGTGAATTTGCCTCCAGTGCCTACAAACTACAAATTCCGCATCCCCCCGGCGCACCACTCTTTGTGCTGATCGGTCGATTGTTTATGATCCCTTTTGATCCGCAACATGCGGCTACCGGGATCAATACCATGAGTGCATTGTCAAGTAGCTTCACCATTTTATTTTTATTTTGGACCATTACCCATTTCG
>JBILCT010000138.1:0-4555 GCA_044353025.1 Ferruginibacter sp.
AAATTATTTATACCTCGTTCGTGACCAGGTAGGTATCAAGCCACTTTATTATTACTTAACTGATCATCAACTCAGTTTTGCCTCTGAAATTGGCGCATTTGCGAATTTTAATCTTGAAAAAAATACGGATACAAGTGTTTTTCTATTGGCATACGGTCATATGCCCGGACAATCAACCCCCTATAAAAATTTACAATCATTTCCTCAAGGACATTATCTATGCTATGATTTGTCTGATGGAAAATACCAACATCATCGCTATGCCTCGTTCAATTACGAAAGCACAATCAATACCAAACAAGCGGCAATAACGAAAACAAGACAAGCACTCCAAGACAGTGTTCATCGACAATTGATTTCAGATGCACCGATTGGTGTATTTCTAAGTGGTGGATTGGATTCCAGCATACTCGCGAAGTTATCCGCCGATGAATTAGGTAATCAATTACATACACTTTCCATTTATTTTGAAGATGATCAATTTTCTGAAAAGCGGTTTCAGGATGACCTGGTTGTAAAGTTAAATAGTAAACATGCACCCTTGTTGCTCACAAAAAACATGTTTGATGCTTGTTTGCCTTTGATTCTTGATGATATGGACATGCCAAGTTGCGATGGATTAAACACCTGGTTCATCAGCCGACATGCCGCTCAACAAGGATTGAAAGCTGTATTGTCAGGTTTGGGAGGCGATGAATTATTTGGTGGGTATCCTTCTTTTCATCGAATGAAATGGGCAAATAAACTTCAAATATTTCCCGATGCATTGATTGGACTTTCAAGATTTTCTCAGTCGACTGCGGTAAGGCGATCTGTTTATTTGAAAATTCCCGGACTTCAAGGAAAGTATCTTTTTTTACGCGGACATTATATTCCATCAGAAATTGCAGATTTATTGGATATGTCTGAGAAGCAAGTATGGGAAGTATTGTGTAAACTATCTGAGGATAAAACTGATTCAAAATTAGATAGTCGTAATCAAGCATCATGGATGGAGTTTAATGGTTATATGCATAATCAGTTATTGAGAGACTCGGATGCAATGAGTATGAAACATGGTTTGGAGATTCGTGTTCCTTTTCTTGATCATACAGTGATTCGGACTGCATTCTCCATTGATCCAAATATTAAGTTTCCAGGAAAATATCCAAAGCAACTATTAATCGATGCATTTGAAAATGAACTGCCATCGAGTATTTGGAATCGTCCTAAAATGGGATTTACTTTCCCATTTGTTCATTGGTTGAAAGATGCTCAATACGTTCAGGATATTTTCAGAAACGCTCCACCTTCTTTTCAGGACAGATGGAAAGAATTTCAGGAAGGGAAATTGCATTGGTCAAAAATCATGACACTGCTGCTACTAAAAAAAAGAAATATTCTTTCGTGAATAATCAACCGATCATTTTTTTAACCCTACGTTTGTTTTCCGCTACCGGTGGAATAGAAAAAGTTTGTCGATTAGTAGCCAAAACACTTTTTGAGAGGTCATTGGAACAAAAAAACAACGTTCGTTTTTTGTCGCTCTACGATCAAATGAACGATGCCAAAGAAAATCCATATGCCCCGGATCATTTATTCAGTGGCCATCATCAAAATTTAATTTCATTTGTTTGGAAAGCGATTCGATCCGTTCGAAAGCCATCAGTCATCATATTAAGTCATGTGAATCTGATTCCGGTGGGTGTATTATTGAAATGGTGGTCGCCCGGGAGCAAACTGGTTTTATTCGCTCATGGTATCGAACTTTGGAATAATCCAGGAATCATAAATCGGTTACTCTTGCGATTCGTAGACTTTTTTTGGTCGGTCAGTCATTTTACACAATCAAAAATCCAAGAAAAATATAAGATTCCCGATTATCAATGTATGGTTTTGAATAACGCCCTTGATCCTTTTATTCAGCGGCAGGAATTCAAACCCGATAGAAATAAAATCAGAGCTAAACTACACATTCAATCTAATCAGCAGGTTTTATTCATGCTAGCGAGAATTCAATCTTCAGAACAATATAAAGGTTATGATCAAGTAATCATGGCAATCGATGCCATCAAAGATCTATATCCTGACTTGATCTATTGTATGGGTGGCAAATACGACGATACAGAAAAGCATCGCATACAATCTTTGGTAAAAAAGCTAGGTTTGGAAAAACGAGTTCGTTTACTGGGCTATGTGGAAGATCATATGATTTCTGACTGGTACTATGCTTCGGATGCCTATGTGATGCCAAGTTCGCAAGAGGGTTTTGGATTGGTTTTTATTGAAGCTATGTACTATGGATTGCCCGTCATCGCTGGAAATCGGGATGGATCTGTGGATGCATTACTTCAAGGAGAGCTAGGGCAATTGGTAGATCCATTTAATATCGAGGAAATAGCCAGTGCGATTATTCGTTTTTTTTCAGATCCGGAATTTTGGGTTCCTGATCACCGGAAGTTGATGGAAAATTTTGGGTATCCTAAATACAGGGAAAAAATGGAACTTTGCCTGCAAAAGGTTCAAACAACAAATTCATCTGCCCATGAATGACCATTCCCCAAACTGGGATATCCAAATCAAGCCCAATGTTCGTTGGTTTGATTGGAATATAAAAGAGGTATGGAGGTATCGGGATCTCATGTGGATGCTGGTCAGGAGAGACTTTGTATCTGTTTACAAGCAAACCATACTTGGTCCAATTTGGTTTTTCATTCAACCTATGTTAACAACCGGCATGTATTTTTTGGTTTTTTCAAAAATGGCAAAACTATCTACGGATGGAATTCCTCCTCTATTATTTTATCTGTCCGGAATAACTTTTTGGAGTTATTTTCAAGAAACACTCATTCGTATTTCCGATACGTTTATTACCAATAGTCATATTTTCGGAAAAGTATATTTTCCAAGAATTGTTATTCCGATATCAGTGGTAATATCTAATCTGGTACGTTTTTTAATTCAATTTTTTCTGTTCTTGATGGTGTGGTTTTTTTATCTTAATGATTCAACAGTTCATTTACAACCGAACTGGAATTGGTTTTTGATCATCCCGTTGTTATTGTTCATGATGGCAGGGTTGGCATTAGGATTGGGAATGATTATTTCATCTTTAACAACCAAATACCGTGATTTAAGATTTTTGCTCACATTTGGAGTGCAGCTTCTGATGTTTGGGACACCCATTGTATATCCCCTTTCAATCGCATCAGAAACCTTGCGTCCCTATTTGATGCTGAATCCAATGACTGCTTTGGTAGAATCTTTCCGGTTTGTTTTTCTGGGAACCGGCGCATGCTCATATGCTGGAATTACTTATAGTTTTGCTTGTATGGCAGGATTACTGATGCTTGGAATGTTGGTATTTAATAAAGTGGAAAAAAAGTTCATGGATACCGTATGACCTTCAATAAACAAAATGCCATAGAAGTTCAAGATTTGTCAAAAATCTATCGACTCGGAGAAGTTGGCACAGGAACAATCAGTCATGATCTGAAAAGATGGTGGTTTAAAGTCATGGGTAAGGAAGACCCCTTTCTCAAACTGGGAGAATCCAATCGAAGAGAACAACAAGGAGGAGAATATGTGTGGGCGCTCAAAGATGTAAATTTTGAAGTAAAGCAAGGGGATGTGATGGGGATTGTTGGAAAAAACGGTGCAGGGAAATCGACCTTGTTAAAAATTTTATCCCGTGTAACCGCTCCTACAACAGGAACGTTGAAGGCAAAAGGACGGATTGCATCTTTGTTGGAAGTTGGAACGGGATTTCATCCGGAACTAACCGGAAGGGAAAATGTTTTTTTGAATGGTGCAATTTTAGGAATGACCAAACAGGAAATCAGAAGTAAGTTTGATGAGATTGTTGCTTTCTCCGGCGTTGAGCGTTATATCGATACGCCTGTAAAACGTTATAGTAGTGGAATGTATGTGCGCCTCGCATTTGGTGTTGCTGCCCATTTAGAAAGTGAGATTTTAATTGTAGACGAAGTGCTGGCTGTAGGGGATGCGGAATTTCAGAATAAATGCCTTGGAAAAATGAAAGATATTTCCAGTGGTGAGGGAAGGACCGTACTATTTGTCAGTCACAATATGGGTGCGGTGCGCAATCTTTGTAATCAGGCTATTTTGATGCAACATGGTACCGTGGTAAAGCAAGGTGACACCTCGGAAATCATTGATGCTTATCTATCCGGTGGAACTGATGGAGAAAGAATACTGCAATGGGAGTCAGGAGCCGAACCTCAAAAAGATGAACTAACGGTAAATAGTATACGAGTGCTTGATGATAGAAATAGAATGGACAATATTATTTCAAATGAGGAAGCTTTGATGGTAGAAATTTCATATCATTTGAGTAAGCCCATGAGAGAATTAAGGGTAACGGTAAGCATGCACACATCTGATGGAGTACATATTTTTTCTTCGAGTGATTATTTGTTTCAGGCTAAAGATCTGATTCGTAACGCAGGAAACCATAAAAGTATTTGCAAAATTCCCGCCAGATTTTTAAATGCCGGGGCATATACACTCACTGTAGATTTTGATGTTCCAATGAGTCGGGCGCTGATCATGGTAT
>JBILCT010000140.1:0-4489 GCA_044353025.1 Ferruginibacter sp.
GCCGGATGATGTTTCCAAATTGTTTGTACGAAATAATCGAGGTGAAAATATTCCGGTGTCTGCAGTGGTATCTTTCAAAGAAACCGCGATACCACCAACGTTGTATCATTATAATCGATATAAATCAACAACCATACAGGCTTCTTTGTCGGAAGGGAAAACCATTGGAGAAGGCGTGAAAGCGATGCAGAAAATTGCTGATGATTTGTTGGATGAAAGTTTTCAAACTTCCCTGAGTGGTCCATCCAGAGATTATGCGGAGAGTAGTGGTAATACCAATTTCGCGTTTATGCTTGCCTTATTATTGATCTATCTGGTTTTGGCCGGACAGTTTGAAAGTTTCAGAGATCCGCTCATTATCATGATCACCGTTCCTTTGGCTTTGGCCGGTGGATTATTGAGTTTATGGTTGTTTGATCAAACCATTAATTTGTTTTCACAGATTGGTATGATCATGTTGATTGGACTGGTAACTAAGAATGGAATCTTAATCGTAGAGTTTGCAAATAAAAAAAGAATCGATGGTTTATCCATTCGAGATGCAGTGATAGCTGCAGCGCAACAGCGTCTACGTCCGATTCTTATGACCAGCTTGGCTACTGCCCTTGGTGCATTGCCTATTGCTTTGAGTTTGGGTGCTTCCGGTAGTAGTCGTATTCCACTCGGCATTGTGATTGTTGGGGGCATTTTATTTTCGTTGGTATTAACCCTGTTTGTTATACCTGCAGTGTATACTTATTTGTCCGGCCACCGTCATTCTTCTGGCCAAGAAAAAAACAATCAATCACCTGAAACAGCATAAATGAGAATCTATTTTTTTCTGATGTTTTTAGTGGCAACAGCATCTACACATGCACAAGTGTTACACTTGGATGATGCAATTAATCAGGCGCTTAAAAATAATCCTGCTGTAAAACAAGCAGAACAAGAATTGGCCATAGCGAAATTGAATCGCAGTGCAGGAATGATTGGTGGCATGCCAGTAATAGTTGCGACCATCAATGATCAGGAAAGCAATAATCGTATCAATCAGGAATTATTCAATGGAACAAAAATCAAGCGAGAGGGGGTGTTGTCGAATAACCTGAGTGGAAATGCGACCGCATCGATGTTGTTATATCAAGGAGGACGAATTAAATCAGGGATGAAACGATTGGAGGAACAGGAAAAATTACAGCAAGACAGACTAGATGCAGTTCGACTTAATATTAAAGCAGAAGTAAACGTTGCTTATTTTGAAGTGATTCGTTTGCAATCGGTCGTTTTGGTCATGAATGAACAACTTCAATTTCTGCAAAAACAAATTGAGTGGATTGAAGCGAAGATAAAAGCGGGCCTTGCGAATCGGGAAGAACTTTATCCAATTCAGATTGAACAGAATAACCGTTTACAGGAAAAACAACGGAATCAAGTATTGATCAAACAATCGATGAATCAGTTGTTTCGTTGGATGCATGTGGAACCTGATTCCATGCGAACCATTGATGATAGCATTGTTCTTCAAAAAACAGTTACACTAGAAGATGTATTGAATGGGTTAGAGCGCAATCCGGAATTGATCTCACTTGAACGACAGGTCCGAATTCGAAATTGGATGGAGAAAGAGGTAAAAAGCAATGCTTATCCTACATTGAGAATGAATGCAGGAATGAATTATTTCAGGAACCAGAATGCGGCCGGTCAATTGTTGTTGAATCAGAACTCGGGTCCGTTTGTTTCAATGGGATTGAGTATTCCCTTGTATGCATCCGGCGCAGCCAAGCGAGCGGAGCGTATATCAAAAATACAAACGCAACAATCACGTGAAGAGAAAGAACGCGTGCGTATGGACCTTCGAATTGATTTGATGAATTTACATACGATGTATCTGCAAAGCATTGATCAGATCAAGCTTCAGATGAAAACGGTGAATCTGAGCAGTATGCAGTTAGCGTTGGTCATGAATCGATTCAGATTAGGGGAAGCTACCTACCTGGATTTACTGGAGGCGCAGCGAAATCTGGAAACTGCATCGCAGCAATTGATTCAACTTCGACATACTGCGAAGACGGCAGAAATTGAATGGTTGCGGATGGGGGTTTTACGGTGATTATATTTTCAATTACAGGTTGTTCTCAACTAACTGCTTCGAATTCAATAGTTTCAATCCTAAGTTATACATTGAATGAAAATAATAATCCGAAGGAAATTGCTGTAATAGCAAATTGGGTAAACAAATAAGCAATATCATTGTTCTTATCTGTTTTTTACATTTCATATTTTCAACGATCTGCTATGTCACAGAAAAAGATATTGCTCTTAACCAGTGTACTTGTTATACTAATCTTTAGTAGTTCAACTCAATTTTCATCAGCGCCTCCTTCAGGATATACGGGAGTGAATGGGTATACTTGTGCCAATTGTCATGGTGGGTTTCCGCTGAACAATGCTGGTGGAGGTATTACGGTTACTGGACTCCCAACAGGCAGTTATGTGCCGGGTCAATCTTATCCCATAACAGTAACGATAAATCATGGTTCCGCTAATCGCGCAAGATGGGGATTTTCCTTGGCTGCACGAAATGCAGTAGGACAAGCAGCAGGTACTTTTACAACTACCAATCCAAAAACAACACTTATTGGTTCTGCTGAAATCGGACACAATGCTGCGGTTGTTACCTCATTATCCTCAAGCTATTCCTATACAGGGATGCAATGGGTAGCTCCATCAAATCCATCAGCCAACGATTTAACGCTTAAATTTTACAGTGTTGGGGTTGCTGCAAATAGCAACGGAAGTTCCAGTGGAGACTATGTTTACTCCAATCTGATTAATAGTTCTTTCACCACCTTGCCTGTTTTACTTACTACTTTCTATGCCAATCCCGGAAAAAATTATAGTGTCGATTTGCATTGGGAAACCGCAAGTGAACAGAACAGCAACCATTTTGTCATTGAAAGAAGTACGGACGGACAATCTTTTAAGGTAATAGGTCAAGTTACAGCTGTAGGAAATAGTTTTTTGCCTCGTAGTTATTCTTATACCGACAAAACTCCACCGTCGTCTGGAAACGGAAAACTTATTTACAGACTCAAACAAGTTGACAACGATCAAAAATATTTTTACTCTGAAGCGGTTTCTATCAAACTGAATATGCCGAAAATATTCATGGGTGCACCAACTCCAAATGTTGTGAAAAAGAATGAATCAACTTCATTCATGGTTTTTGTTCCCAATTCTACCTTGTTTCATATCATGCTGACGGATGGATCAGGAAGAAAAGTGTATACAACCAAATATTTGGCCACACCAGGTTTTAATAACATTAAAATCGAAACCTCCGATTATAACCTTGCCGCCGGAAATTATTTTCTTTATGTTCAAGGAGGAGAAATACAACAAACTGAGCGTTTAATTGTACAGTAGTACTTGTTGTTTCATCTCAATTAAACCCGTATGAAATGATGTTTTTTCATTCGGTATATATGGTTAAGTTCTAATGAGGCTCATTTTATTAATTTTCTCCCAATACACTACAAATTAGTACTGGTATTCTGGTTCACTGTGAATTTGTGAATTGGCTCGAACCTGGTTCGAACCAGGCACGAACCAGGTTCGAACCACAACTTTGTTGAAACCAACACCCACACCCGTTGAAAAAAGCAAACCATTTTTTGGTTAACATGATTCTTTATCAAAAGTCAATTGTTTTTTCTTCGGCTTAATTAGAAGAAACGAAAAATATTTGTGATAGGGTCTTCTTTGTGAATTGGTTCGAACCAGGCACGAACCGGGTTCGAACCACAACTTTGGAATACTACAACGATATAAACATAACCTGGCAAGTAGAATCCGCTAACCTCCTTTACAAATCAGACAATTATTCTGATAAAATCAGGTTCTGCTGAACCATTACCCCTAAAAATGTAACCAATGTTACCCAATGCCAACTTTCTTTATACCATCTTTGTAATCTAAACAAGCTGAATGGAATTTCTGGGATACATATTGGCAACCTTGGTGGGCGTTTCACTTGGTCTGATTGGGAGCGGTGGATCTATCCTTACTGTTCCTATTTTGGTTTATATCATGGGGGTTCAGCCCGGCGTGGCGACAGCCTATTCGTTGTTTGTGGTGGGTAGCGCAGCTTTGGTGGGTGGCATTCAAAAAGCACGCATGAAACAATTGGATGTGAAAACCATTTGGGTATATGGCATTCCTTCCTTGTTGGCCGTTTATCTAACCAGACGCTGGATCGTTCCTGCTATACCGGATGTCATCATAAATCTAAACGGATTTGTATTAACCCAATCCATGTTCATGATGACCTTATTCGCAGTGATCATGTTGCTGGCAGCCCTATCCATGATTCGTTCAACTTCAAACACCACCATAAGCGCTGATCAAACGATACAGTATAATTATCCGATGATTATCACGGCAAGTATTTTGGAAGGATTATTAACGGGACTGGTTGGTGCGGGCGGCGGATTTTTAATTATTCCTGCTT
>JBILCT010000141.1:0-4485 GCA_044353025.1 Ferruginibacter sp.
AACTGAGAAAAAGCCGGGCATTGTATTCCGGGAAATCTACATTCACCCAATAATCATTATCAGGATTAGCTTCAAAATAAGTACTGTCCTTTACAATTTTTCCATAAACGGGATAATCAAATGAATATGGAAAATCAACATTGTCAAAATTTTGATAGGTGTGCTGCGGGAGTGGAATCTTAAAATACCCTTTCTTTTTTGAAGTGTACGTAGAATTGCAACTGATTGCGGTGCAAATGAAAGAAATGATAAATAGCAAAGTTGAAAAAGACTTCATGTACATTATTGAGCAGCTTGCGATTCAGGTAAAATAATTTTGATCTGGTCGATACGATTCTTATTGATCGCAAGGGGAATAAATGTAAATCCTTCCCAGTTCCATTCGGTCAACTCGGCAGGAAACTCGCCGGCAAGTTCCAGAAGCAACCCTGCGAGTGAGTCTGAATCACCACGAATCGAATCAAATTTATTGTTGGGAAGATGCAGATACTTACAAACATCATTGATCATCATTTTACCTTCAACAAGGTAGGTGTATTGATCGATTTGTTTGATAATGGATTCTTCATCATCAAATTCGTCTTTGATATCACCGATTATTTCTTCCAAAATATCTTCCAGGGTGATGATGCCCGATGTTCCACCGAACTCATCTACCACAACGGCAAAATGTGTTCGCTTGGTTCTAAATTCCTGTAGTAGATCTTCAATTAGTTTTTGCTCATGAACAAAAAATGGAGGACGAACCAATGAATGCCAGTCAAAATTTTCGTCAGAATGCAAATGAGGCAACAGATCTTTGATATGAAGCACACCAATGATCTGATCAAGATTTGAACGATAAACAGGCAAACGGGAATATTGTAAATCTTCTGATTGTTTGAGCATATCAATAAAAGATATTGAAGACTCAAATCCGCTGACATCCATTCGAGTTCGCATGACTTGCTTGACCATGGTATCTCCAAATTTCCTGATCCCTTTGAGTATTTTTTTTTCTTCTATTGAAGCCTCATCTTCCGGAAGTAAGTCAATGGCGAAATCAATTTGATTGTCATCAGTATCAGATTGACCCAGCGGAGAAAATTTTCTTTCAATACGATCACTGTTCTGAACAAATTTTTTACTCATCCGATAAAAGAGACTATTAAAAATCTCTACCGGCAATGAGCTTATTGCAGCAAACCAAACCTTGTGATGCGTTGCCCAAACTTTAGGCAACATGATGGCGAATAGCAATATAAATACAGAAATGAGACAGATTTTGACCAAGAAATTCAGTATAATTTCATTCGATGACGATTCGAATAATTTCCAGGTATCAATCAATGATCCTGCGGTGAGAATGATGCCAATATTGACGGTAATTTGCGTGATGTGTATAGAAGCCAGCAGGGGTTTGGGCTGTTCCATTAATCGAACGATACGTCTGAAAGATGGGTTTTTTCTTTTTTTGAGAATTTGAATGTCTTTAGGGGAAAGCGAAAAAAAAGCAACTTCGCTGCCTGACATCAAAAATGAGATGATAAAAAGCACCAACAGGAAAAAGATTAACAACGTGCTGGCCCCGGTAGAAATCAAAAAATAATCAATCAGAATCGTGCCGAATATCGAATGATAGTCCAAGTGCAGTGTTTTAATTCAACAATCCGACTTTATAAGTCGATGGAGGCAATTACTCAAAATTTGGTAAATGCTTCACAAAAATAAAGATAAGGTTTTGAAATAAACATCAGATGTTCAAAAACCAATTCTTATGCGACTCCATGAAAAATGTAAACGTTCGTGGAAATGCCAATTGTTTCATTTCTTCCCAATCAACCAATCTGAATCCCAATGATTTTTCCCATGGTTTTTTTAAAGTCAACTGCAAGAATTGAATTCGGATTGTTTGATGGGTTAATTCTTGTTTAAACACGGTTGAAACATTTTGAAGAACAGGCTTTTGTCCGAAATAATTGAAGGCGTCGTTCGAGTTACTCCATTGATCTATTTCTTCTGCATTTTCGAAGGTTTCTAATGGAATAAATTCAAATAAATCTGCCCATATATCCCCTTTGGGTCGTTTTTGAACGTACCATTTATTTTGATGGTTGATCACTAGGTATAAAAAGAAACGATGTTTTTTAATTAATTTTTCTTTGGGAGTGGGCAGCTGTTCAACTTTTTGCTGCACCAATGCCAAACATTCGGAGCTTAATGGGCAACTTGTACAAAGTGGTTGTTGGGGCTTACAGATGGTAGCACCTAAATCCATGATGGCCTGATTGAACAAATTGGGGTTTGATTTATCCAATAACACCGCTGCTTTTGCATCAAACCATTTTCTTGCTTTCGTTTGATCGGGACGTTCAGCATAAGCAAAATATCTTGCCAGCACCCTTATAACATTTCCATCTACAACCGCATGTGGAAGTTTAAAAGCAAAGGAGGCGATGGCGGCCGCGGTGTATGGACCCACTCCTTTTAAAGACAAGATGGATTGATAGGTATTTGGAAATTGACCATTCAGTTGATCAACAATATATTTTGCCGAGTGAATCAGATTTCTGCACCTACTGTAGTAACCCAATCCTTCCCAGAGTTTGAAAACCACAGACTCATCCGCTTTTGCCAGGTCTTGAATCGTTGGAAAGGCATGAATAAAGCGTTCATAATAAGACCAGCCTTGTTCTACCCGGGTTTGTTGGAGAATAATTTCACTTAACCAAATTTTATAGGGGTCGAGGATTCCCTTCCATGGCATGGTTCTTTTATTGACTTTTATATGCCATTGCATCAGATTATTTGTAAAAAAATGATCCTGCTGATAATTTTTTTCGAAATTTTTACGCATTGCTCAACAATATTATTACAAAACAATCTTTTTTTTGGTAGGATTATTAATTTTCCTAACTTTCTGTTAAAATTATTCAAGCATGAGAAAGGCAGACCTGATTCACAACATTTCTGAAAAGACCGGCATTCCTAAAGTGGATGTCATTCTGACCATTGAAGCGATGATCAAAGAGATCAAATCAACCATGGCTGGAGGTGAAAACCTTTACATACGGGGCTTTGGAAGTTTTATTATAAAGAAACGGGCTGCTAAAATTGGTCGCAATATCAAAAAGAACACTTCTGTTTCTATACCGGAACATTTTATTCCGGCCTTCAAGCCATCCAAAGAATTTGTCCATGAAATAAAATCATCCGATAAAATCAAGGCGGCTCCAAAAGTGAATGATGACAACGAGGATTGATTAAATTTGCAATCCCGCTGATAAAACCGGGATTTCATGAAAAAAAAACAAGGACTCCTAGCCCTCATTGGAATAATTATTGTCGGTTTATTATTCTGGCTGGGGCCCACTGAACAAAAAACCACCCCGATTCAGTCGGCAATTTCTCAAAAAAAACCAGAGTCATTTGATATTCAATCTGTTATAGACTCGGTTTCCCAAGCACTTCCAGATACTGTCCGAGCTTGGGCAGACTCAACATTCAAGATTATAGCTTCCGTTTCCAATCCTTCAGAGAAGGCTTCACGAGCACTTGACTTCGCAAATCAGCTGATTAAAATTAAAAATGTAGACCCAATATTGGGTGCATATTGGGCTTCCGAAGCCATAAAGTTGGATAATTCCCAAAAAAACCTCACCTTCGCGTCCCAATTGTTGTTAACCCAGCTTCGAAATGAGCATGATGAACGCCGATTGGATTGGTTGACCACTGAAACGATTGATTGTTTTGAACAAGCTATTGTCAAAGATTCTACCAATGAAGATCTTAAAATCGGTTTAGGAAGTTGTTATTTGTTCGGTAGAGGAAGAAATGGAGACCCGCAAGAAACTATGAAAGGCATTCAGCAGTTGCTGGGTGTAGTTCGTCGAGATTCTACCAACATGAAAGCTCAACTCATGCTGGGGATTGGCGGTTTAATTTCAGGACAAAATGACAAAGCAATTACTCGTTTACTGAAGGTCGTCGAACAGCAGCCTGAAAATATTGAAGCTGTTGCTTTCCTGGCTGATGCGTATGCGGCTTCCGGAAAAAATGCAGAGGCGATAAAATGGTATGAGGTAAGCAAGCGACTGGTAAACAATACGGCTTACAGCAGAGAAGCGGATGCACGTATCAAAGAACTGAGCCAAAAACCTTGAACAGACAGAATTTTATTATAATTGATTAACAAAAAAGACTAGGTTATGCCTTGTGGTAAAAAAAGAAAACGTCATAAGATCGCTACACATAAGCGTAAAAAGCGTTTGAGAAAGAATCGTCACAAAAAGAGATAATCCACTCGGATTTCGAATGGCTGTTTCCCTTTATGGGAAACAGTTCCTTTATTTCTTTCAGTTTCCATTGAACTTGCAAATCTTCTGATATTGCGGAGCGATGGATACATATGGAAACTACCCCGATGCATACGGGTCTGAAAAAAATTATTCGTTGACCAAGGAGTTAATTATCAATGTAACCACACACGGTGTGGAGTTAGCATTG
>JBILCT010000142.1:0-4446 GCA_044353025.1 Ferruginibacter sp.
ATGGCAAAATAATCAGCCACTTGCGCAGTTTGATCGGTTGATCCATCATTCACAATAATGATTTCCCAATCTGAAAAACTTTGTTGAATAATATTTCCCACGCAATGTTTTAACCAGTCAGACTGATTAAAACAAGGAATGATAATGGAAAAAAATGGAGCTTTACGCATGGTGTAAATGACAAATCAGATTTTCTCCTACATGATCCAATGAAAAAGAATAATGGACCATGGTTTTAAAAAAGGAGTGTGAAGTTCCTGGACGATACCGATCATGGAATTCAATCAGGATGGTATCAGTATTGGGTATCCAATCCTCGGTGTTCGACTCCATGACTTCTTTTTCAGATCCTTCGATATCCATCTTTACTAAGTCTAACCGATCCAGATTGAATTGACGACGAAGATCTCCCAGTGAAATTGCTTCAACAGCATCTGGATGATCTGATGTCGTTTCTTTCACTACAAAACCCCAAGCACCTAACCCCTCATCTTCAATTTTTAAATGACATGATTTATTCCACAAACCTTTTTGTAAACAGATAACATCAGAAAATTGTGCCGTATTCTTCTTCAACATCTCAAAATTCTTAGGCTCAGGTTCCAAACAAATGATGCGTGTGTCAGGGAATTTAATTTTGAAAAAAACAGCGGCCAGTCCGATATTGGCACCGGCATCAATAATCACAGCTGGCTTTTTATTGTGCTTGAAATGATATTCATACTTTAGAAAAATATCTTCAAAAACTGTGTAATCAGATTCTCCTCTGCGTAGAAAAATCGGAGATGCTAATTGTTTAAAATTTATCTTAATGATATCTGTGGTTGTAAAATGATCATTAAGAAACAACCGAAAACCTTCCACCAAACCTAACAGCTTAATCAATGCCCTGAATTGTTTATACTTTTTCCCCATGATTATTTTTTTACGGATTTTTCTTCAATCAATTTTAATAACTTATGATGAAATTCCGTGTCATTTTCAAAATCGAATTTACGAGCAAACCAGTTTTTATCTGATACTAAAATGGACAAATCTTCTATACCCAACGTTTTGGGGGAAGAATGATGCATATCCCAAAAAATGGTTCGCATGGTTTTATTTTCAATTCGAAGCGAAGGCTTGGTTTGATCTGCCATCAACATCGTAGAGAGATAAAGTTCTTCCGGAATAATAGTGAATGATAATCTGGCAGACAACCATTTAAATCTTGAATTATTTTCCAGTATTCTTTGTATCGCATCTCGATAAAAAATGAAATAGAATTCCGAACCATAAAAGCGTTGGTTTTTATCATAGCCTTCAACGATCCATTTTGTCCAAAGGAAATGAACAAATTTCCAAATTGGATTTTTGGTTTTTGAAGTAATGGATTTTCTTTTCCCCATTAGAAAAAAATGCATGGCAGACAATCGATCTGCCCCCCCATTGTTCCAGCGTGTATTTTTTAAATCAAAATGATAGAAAAAAGATGTTTGTGGAATTGCCATCAATTGGGTTCTGAAAGAATTCATATCCAGCAACGGAAAATCCTGTCCGCTCATATGAATGACATAATCGAATTTCCTACCCTGATGAATCATTTCAAATGCATCCAAAATAACGCGAACACATGCTATGCTTCCCCAGTAAGAGTTTCTTCGCTTTAACATGGTTATTTTTTCTTCATCAATACCACGTAAAGCGTCCTTGAAAGGCCCCAACTCCTGTTGTAGATCTATATGTAAAAAAAAATGATGATCCGGATGATTTAATGCATCCATCATCCAACGCAATTGCTGCGGATTTTTATATGCCAATATGATGAATGCGATCTTCACGAATTTGACTTATTGAATAATCTGATGAACAATCGTTTGATATTGGATTGAGTCCAATTTTCGACAGCAAACAAATATCGATGAAACCTGAGTATTCTGAACAAATGTTTGGGTGTTGATAAAAATGGATTGGACAAAAGATAAGTGAGTAATTGTGCGGCAGTTTTCTGCTGGTATACTTGAAAGAAACTTGATTCTTCAATAAGAAATGATTCAGGCATAGGCTGCTTCATTTGATTTACTTTCAAAGATTCCTCTAATTGATGTAACCAATAAGCGCCCCGATGTTTTTGATTCACCAGCGACTCAATGCAGTTTGATTTCTCTTGAATCTCCGCTTTGGTTTGGCACAAATAATTTTCTATTTCATGCTCAGCGTCTTGCAGATTTTTATGCTGTTTCAATATTGATCTCAATGATCCATCCAATACTTCATATGTTGCAGCGAGTCTGGTTGCATGCGGCGTAAAAATCGGAATAGCGCCATATGCCGCTGCTTCAATGATTCCTAAACCTGACCCAACCGGAAAGGGTTCCAAGAAAAAATCCATCGCCCGGTAATACAACTCCGGATTGGTTTGAATACCAACACAAAACACATTGGATGGCACCTGTTGATTCAAAGACCATTGCTCAAATTGATGCGTATTTAATCCAATAATCAGAAATGTATGTAAAGGATATTTTATTGCAAGTTGATTGATCCAGGTTATCATTGAAGTACTTCCCTCGATTGGCCTTGCCTTATCGACATTGGTGAGTGTTCCTATAACAAACCCATGGTCAGATAATCCTAATTGTGCTCTTGCTTTTTGCTTTGAGATAGCATCTTCCGTTTTACTGATTGGCAACGGATGTAAACTCAATTTGTTTATATCCCTTCCATGAATTGAAATATCTACACCCACGGATCTGAACTCCAGATTTCGAGAAAAATATTTTGCACCTACCGAAAAAACATGATCTGAATGATTATAGAGGATGGTATTTATTCTTTTTGATTTTGCCAAAGCAATCACAGGAATCATATCATCTGCATGATGAAACAGAAATATTCGTTCAGGTGAAATTTCTTTGATCAGTTGTTGAATCGCTGAAGCTTTCTTTACACTTCCCTCTTTATCCTTCAAAACAACGCATCGAACTTGATGTTGTTCAAACACGTGAATTATTTTCTCCGACAATGGTTTTGCTTGTCGTGTAAGGATCACCGTATGTTTCTTGGCAGGCTGATGTGAAATCAGGTTTAAAAGACAGCGTGTATGTCCGCCTATCTCCATCAGACTTGAAGCAATATATACTTCATGATCCGGTTCTGTTGATTCAATTTCAATGGCAGACAAAGACAACCCATTAACTAAGTCATCTAAAACGGGATCAGAAAAACGCAAGGGATAATTCATCCAGCAAAAATGAATCAAGGCTTGAAGCAGTTGCAGTTGCGTTTCCGGATTTTTTTCCTGTAAAGCAATCGCTTTGTAATCTTCGTATAGCCTCGATATCCGGTTTTCCAGTGTCAAGAATGATGAAATTTATTTTGACAAAAAAAGTTGAATTTGCTCAGCTACCTGGTCCACTTGTGATTCAGTCATGCCGGGCCAAATGGGCAGACTCAAACAAGTATTTGCAATGGTTTCTGCAATCGAAAAATCTCCGGATTTGAACCCTAAAGATTGATAGGCCTTTTGCAAATGTGGCGGAATTGGATAATGTATCAATGTTCCGATGCCATTCTCATTCAAATGTTGCTGTAATGCATCACGTTGTTCAACACGAATAACGTACAAATGATAGGTATGGGTTGCATCCGGATGAACCTCGGGCAAGGTACATCCTTCTATACCTGCAAGTCGTTCATTATACCATTGAGCAATTTGTTGGCGTTGTTGAATCCATTGATTCAAGCAACTCAATTTAACCCGGAGGAAGGCTGCTTGTATTTCATCCATCCGCATATTAAAACCAATCTCCTCGTTTACGTATTTTACTTTGGTGCCATAATTCGAAAGCGTTTTTACTTTTTCTGCTAATAACGGATCAGCAGTGGTTACCGCACCTGCGTCACCCAAAGCACCGAGATTTTTACCAGGATAAAAACTGGTTCCATTCAAATGACCGAAACTACCGGTGATGCGTCCACGAAATGTGGCTCCTTGTGATTGCGCATTGTCTTCAATCACAAAAAGTTTGTGCCGCTGTGCAATCTCCATGATCGCATCCATCTGGCAAGCCTGCCCATACAAATGCACGGGCATGATGGCACGGGTTTTAGATGTAATTGCTTTTTCAATATTCGCAGGATCCAGGTTGTATGTTTTCATACAAGGCTCCACCAAAACCGGAGTAGCTCCAACATAAGAAACCGCCAGCAAGGTGGCAATAAATGTATTGGATGGAACGATGACCTCATCTCCCACTCCTATCCCAAGTGCCTTTAAGGAAAGATGCAATGCATCCAATCCATTACTCACTGCGATACAATGTGCAGTTTGATTAAAGTGGGCATATGCTTGTTCAAACTGATCAACCTCTTTACCCATGATGAACCACTGACTTTCATACACACGATTAAAAGCCGCTTTCAATTCATATTCAATCGGGTCATGGGTTGCCTTAAAATTTAAAA
>JBILCT010000143.1:0-4413 GCA_044353025.1 Ferruginibacter sp.
TTACTCACTGCGATACAATGTGCAGTTTGATTAAAGTGGGCATATGCTTGTTCAAACTGATCAACCTCTTTACCCATGATGAACCACTGACTTTCATACACACGATTAAAAGCCGCTTTCAATTCAGATTCAATCGGATCATGGGTTGCCTTAAAATTTAAAAACGGGATATTCATATTTTGGATTGATTGTTCAGCCATTGTTCATAATCTTGTCCTTGCCAGGGCATTCCACGGTCGAAATGACGTGGCCATGGATAATAAGCATCTCCTGTAACAGATGAATGTATCGTTCTTACATCCGCGGAAAATCTTGCCGGATTACCTTTCACAACACTATAGTCTTCTACATTTTTAGTAACTACGGATGAAGCAGCCACCAAACTGTGTTCACCAATTTTCACGCCGGGCAATATCACGGAATTTACTGCCAGCACACTATATGCGCCGATTTCAGGTCCCAGCAACTCATTTCCCGGCGGAGTAACGCCATTCGACAAAATGGTTCCAGGAAAAATCCATACATAATCATGAACAATCGATAATTCACAAATGCAAACGTTGCTGTGCAAACGAACATAATTTCCGATGGTTGCATCTCCATGCAATTCAGTGAAATTTCCGATAGATGAGTGATGGCCTATGTTATTACCACCACGTACCATGATGTGATGACCGGTGATGAGATGTTTGCCAATTGTATTTCCGGCATAAATGGTGGCATGGCTTCGAATCAAAGCGTTTGCTCCGATTTTTGTCATCGGATTTTCATAATCTGCCTTGGAATAATAAGCCGGTAAAGGTTCTCCGATCTGACAATCATTGCAAATGATGGAGTCATCCCCAATCTCCACATGATCGTAAATGCTGGTATTGTCGCCAATCTTAACATTGACACCCAATTTAGCCTTTGGACTGATATACACATTTCGTTGATTGAACTTCATAGCTTCCTTTTAATTTATATGAATACCACAATTACAAAAGCGCTTTTTTGTAATCAATGAACTCATCGTAATCTCTGATATAATCTGCTGCTGCATAGGGAGCAGATGCAAGCACCAAACAAATGGCACCGGAAGAAAAATTAGACAATTCGCGCCACATTCCCGGCTTCAGATGGAACCCAAAGTAAGGTCGATTCAGTTGAACGGTTTTCTTATTTTTTCCATCATCAATGGTGATGTCAAAACTTCCGCTGGCTGCAATGATTAATTGTTCCAATGATCGATGCGCGTGCGCTCCTCTGGATTCTCCGCCAGGCACATCGTAGAGATAATAGATACGATGAATAGAGAACGGAACTTCAATGTCATTATGTATTGGAGTGATGTTGCCTGCACGATTTTGAATCTTGGGTAATTGAATCACGGAGCAATCTGATATGGTATATAAATCGTTACTCATGATTTTTCCTGGATGTATTGATTCATATCTCGGATATAATCGTTTTCATTGAAAGGCAGATCACAAGCCACCAAAGCGAGGGCGTTGGTTGAAAAATTTTCCATGCTTCGCCAATACATGGGTGGAATGTACAAACCATAGTAAGACCGATTCAATGTAAATTTCTGTTCAGACATACCATCGAAAACCACCACATCAAAACTTCCGGAAAGCGCTATGATACACTCTTGCATTTTTTTGAATGCATGGCCGCCACGAATTTCTCCACCGGGCACGTCATAAATCCAATACACACGCTCCATGTTGAATGGCAGATGATCATTGTTCTGAAAAAACGAGAGATTTCCTCGTTCATCCACAATTTTGGGCCATTCGATGATATGTGGTTTCAATGAACTCATGGCGTTTCAATCTGATATTTCAAATCCGGACGAACCACGCCGGGCAATGGTGCGCTGTTTGAGCCCAGCATTTCATTTAATATTTCAAACTGAATGATATCGGTTTTCCACCAAAGTCCATGCCGCTGATTCTCTCCAAAGATGATGTTGAATCGATATGTACCAGCATTGAGGAAATTTTGCGGGAGTTCTGCAGATACTTTGTGCAATCCTATTTTGGAATCTTTGTTCTGACTGATCAATGCTCCATGATGAAACACAACTACCTCATCCATGTTCACCAATTCGAAGGTGATATCTAGATTGATATTTTCTTTATAGTTGAAAAATTCTGCTTCAAAGCGAACACCGGATGAGACGCTCATCGCCTCTCCATGAATCGGCAATGCCTGAAACTTCAACAATCGTATGTTTTGATTACCGGGTGCTGTTTCTATCGGACCCTCATGAATAAGTCGGTGACTTCCTTGCTGAGCAGATTGATAAAATTGTACCGCTTCTAACTGAGAGCCCTGATATTTTAATTCGCCATGATGAAGTACCATTCCTTTCGTACAGAGTGATTTCACAGCGGCCATATTATGACTCACAAACAAAACCGTTCTTCCTTCATTCACACTCACCTCTTTCATGCGCCCCAGGCATTTTTTCTGAAACTCCGCATCACCTACTGCCAGCACTTCATCAACAATTAAAATCTCAGGCTCTAAAAAAGCGGCAACGGCAAAAGCTAAACGTACGTACATACCGCTGCTGTATCTTTTTACAGGCGTGTCCACATAAGCAGCTACCCCTGCAAAATCAATGATCTCATCTAACTTGCGTTGAATTTCATGTCGACGCATTCCTAGTATAGCACCGTTCAAAAAAATATTTTCTCGACCGGTCATCTCCGGATGAAAACCAGTACCCACCTCAAGCAATGATGCAATTCGGCCGTCGATACAAATTTTCCCGGTGGTTGGACTCGTAATTTTAGAGAGAATTTTGAGCAAGGTGCTTTTACCAGCTCCGTTTCTTCCTATGATACCCAACACATCTCCTTTATGAACTTCGAAATTGAGATCGCGGAGTGACCAAACAAAATCAGACCCTGACTGCTTCGTGCGATCATTCGCCTGACCAATTTTGGCAAAAGGGTCTTCTTTACCACGAACAGATGCCCACCAACGTTCCAAGTCGCGACTAATCGTACCCGTCCCAATTTGGCCGAGCATATACAGTTTTGACAACCCTTCTACTTGTATTGCGATATCACTCATGTTTGAATTATACGGTATCCATGAAATTCTTTTCCACTCTGTTAAAAACCACAACTCCGATAGATAGCATCAACAACATCATTCCAGTACTGTAACACAATGCTGTCCATGAAAAACTTCCACTCCCTAAAAAAGCATACCGAAACGTTTCTACGACCGGAGCAATGGGATTAGCCATTACCCAAACTCTATATTTTTCAGGCAAAGCACTTACCGGATAAATCACCGGCGTAGCATACATCAATAGCTGAATGCCAAAAGTCAACAGGAAAGCCAGATCCCTATACTTGGTGGTCATGGAACTGATTAACATGCCTGCACCCAGTGCAAAACCTGCCATGATAATCAACAACAATGGAGTTAATGCGATCATGATGTTGGGGTGAACAGAATTGTTTCCTTTCCAAACAAAGTAAAGCAATACTGCAAGAAACAATCCGAATTGAATAACAAATCGAACGAGGTTTGAACTTACAATACTTAGAGGCATGACAATACGTGGGAAATATACCTTGCCAAAAATATTTGCATTGTCTTTAAAAACGTTGGCCGTTTTGGTGAAACTTTCAGAAAAATAGTTCCAGATGGTTATTCCAGACAAGTAAAAAAGAATGCGAGGTAAGCCGTCTGTTGAAATTTGAGCGAATCGGCCGAACACCAGAATGAACATGGCGGTCATCAACAAAGGCTGCAGGAAAATCCAGATTGGTCCAAGTATGGTTTGTTTGTAGGTAGCGGTAAAATCCCTTTTTACCCACATGACGAGTAAATCTCTGTAATGCCATGCCTCTTTCAAACGAAGATCAAACATGCGTCGCTTGGGTTCAATGATTTCTGTCCAGGCCATTGGATTTGATAGGATGATAGATTTTGATTTTTGATCTCACTTTACTGTTAGTAAAATCGCTCACAAACATACTGAAAAAAAGCGAGGGCTGTTTGTGGTATTCGTGAAGTTTAGGTAACCATTGGATGCGTTGATTTTACCAATTGTGCGGAGGTTTTCGATTACCTTTGCGCCATGATTCAAGCCGCTATTATTACCATCGGAGATGAGTTGTTGATTGGACAAGTAATTGATACCAATAGCGCATGGATGGCACAACAATTGAATCATATAGGAATACCCGTTATTAGACGCGTTGCTGTGGGTGATCACAAAGCAGCAATCATCGAAGCGCTGGAGCACGAATCCAAAGCTGCAGATTTGATTTTAATGACCGGCGGGTTGGGTCCAACTGCCGATGATATCACCAAGCCATTGCTGAACGAGTATTTTGGAGGAACGATGGTTTTCAATGAAGCGGTGGAACAACATCTTGAAAAATTATTCAAGGATGTGCT